>JAUXBK010000015.1 GCA_030619405.1 Sedimenticola sp.
CGCGCGGGTCCCAGCCCTCGACCCAGGTGTTCTGCAGCAGGAAGGCGAGCCCGGTCTGTTGCTCGCTTTCCTGGGCAAGGAGCACGGGGATCACCGGTAGGGAGTTGCCTGCCTTCGCCTCCTTGTGCTCTGGCGGTCCAGTGCTGCTACTGCTTCCCGCTGCTGCCAAGGCCCCAGGCCGTTGCGGCCAACGGCCACAGCGATTGCCCGGCTCGTAGCGATATTTTTTTCCAGCGCCACGGGCCAGGGCTCACCGGGGCGGAGATACCAATCATCTTTGAACACCCGCACTCCCCGCTCACGAAGCGCTTCGGCCAAGGGATCGACAATGGTCCTGTCAAGCCGGTTATAGCTCAGAAAGAGGTCGAACTGAGGATTCCGTTCGTGCATGATTCCATGTCATCGCATTGAGTCAGATCATGCGGCAGCATAGGGCTTTTTACTGCCAGATTCCAACCACGATTATCTCTTTCGGCTCAATTTCTAATAAGCACTATCTGTCGCTCAATGTCTGCTTTCTGGATCACGCAGTTAATACCTAGATCCTGCAAGTACCCGCAGCGGATCAGGCCTGTGAACGCGAAGTCGCGCTTGGTCTTTCGACTTCGATTGACATACCGACCGTCAAGGACCGACTGTACCCAGTCCCAGGGTTCCCGGCTGATAATCGGCTCATAACACCCTTTGTAGACCTTGCCATCCCAGATGAAATACCCGTGTAGATAGAGTTCCGGAGCATCTTAAAGACGGTGCTTTGAGGAACTGGGTTGCCGGTCTTACGGAATGTGAGACCTTCAGCCCCTTTGGGGGAGATCATTGACTACCCAGCGCCAGGCGATCAGCAGTGCAAGCAGGGAGAAGAGCGCCGAGAGATCGTAGGTGACCGCCGGGCCGGCGCTGGACCAGAGAAACCCGGCGAGGAGGCTGCCAAGCGCCCCGCCGGCACCGAAGCTGAGACTGCTGTAGAGGGCCTGTCCCCGTCCTTGATGGCGCCCTCTGAAATAGTGGTGTACCAGGTGAATCGCAGACGCATGGAAGGTGCCAAAGGTTGCTGCATGCAGGGTCTGGGCCAATAGCAGAGCGACCAGTGACTGGGGAAAGTTTCCGATCAGCAGCCAGCGGACGACGGCCAGGAAGAGACTCGCCATGAGCACCCGGCGGGCACCAAACCGCTGCAGCAGTCGATGCATGAAGAGAAACACCACCACCTCCGCTACCACCCCCAGGGCCCAGAGCTGACCGATCAGGGTCTTGGAATAACCCTCTCCCGCCATATAGATGGAAAAGAAGGCGTAGTAGGTGCCATGCCCCGCCTGCAGCAGAAAGCAGACGACGAAAAAAGCGATGACGGGCGGCCGCCTCAGGATCGAGAATATGGGGGGCTGGTCTGCGGGTGCCGCCTCCGGTACCGGGTCACGAATCAGCAGGCTGGCCAGCCATATCGACAGGTAGATCGCAAGCAGCGCCGGCAGCACCACCCTTGGCCCCCGGCTGTCCACCGCCATACCCAGCAGCAGTACCGTCAGGATGAAACCGACCGAGCCCCAGACCCGGACCCGGGCGTAGCGCTCCGCCTGGTCACCCAGGTAACCCAGGGTCACCGCCTCGAACTGAGGCAGCACGGCGTTCCAGAAAAAGCTGAACAGGGCCATGGCCAGCCCCAGCTGCCAGAACCCGGTCAGCCAGAAGACGCTCAGAAAGACCAGGACCGTCATCAATGCCCCCAGCCGGACGATGCTCATACGCTGCCCGAGGAGATCTCCCAGCCAGCCCCAGACGAAGGGGGCGGCAAACTTGGTGGCCATGGGAATGGCCATCAGCATTCCGATGTCGACCGCAGCATATCCCAGCTGCTTGAGATAGAGCCCCCAGTAAGGGATTAGCGCCCCCAGGGCGGCGAAATAGAAGAGATAGAAGCTGGAGAGGCGCCAGTAGGGCATTTAAATCAGGTCCTAGGTCCTAGATCCTAGGTGCCAGGTGTCTCCGTGCACGCGTTGATCCCCCCCACCTGGATTTGCCGGATCACTCTGCGGATGCGGGTATGACCGGGGTCTCGGGGTTCACATCGGCGTTCTGAGCGCGGTGGCGCAGCAGGTGATCCATCAGCACGATGGCCAGCATCGCCTCGGCGATGGGGGTGGCGCGGATCCCCACGCAGGGATCGTGCCGCCCCTCGGTCACCACCTCCACCGGCTCCCCCTGCAGATCGATGCCCCGCCCCGGCAGGCGCAGGCTGGAGGTGGGCTTGAGGGCGATGCTCACCAGGATATCCTGGCCGCTGGAGATGCCGCCGAGCACGCCTCCGGCATGATTGCTGAGAAAGCCTTCCGGCGTCATCTCGTCCCGGTGTTCCGTGCCCTTCTGGGTCACGCTCTCGAAACCGGCACCAATCTCCACCCCCTTTACCGCATTGATACTCATCAGCGCGTGGGCAATATCCGCGTCCAGGCGATCGAATATCGGTTCGCCCAGCCCCGGCGGGACCCCGGTAGCCAGCACGTTGATGCGTGCCCCTACGGAGTTACCCTCTTTGCGCAGGGCATCCATGTAGGTGCTCATCTCCCCCACCTTGTCCGGGTCCGGGCAAAAAAAGGGGTTTTGGTCCACCTGATCCCACTCCAGCCGCGCCGCCCGGATGGGGCCGAGCTGGGCCAGATAGCCGCGGATCTCCACACCGTGCCGCTCGCGCAGGTATTTCCTGGCGATGCCCCCGGCAGCCACCCGCATGGCGGTCTCCCGGGCCGAGGAGCGTCCGCCCCCCCGGTAGTCGCGAAACCCGTATTTCTGGGTATAAGTGTAATCCGCGTGCCCGGGACGGAAGCGGTCGGCAATCTTCGAGTAGTCTTTGGAGCGCTGATCCGTATTCTCGATGATCAGAGCGATGGGAGTGCCTGTGGTCCGGCCCTCGAACACACCGGACAGAATCCGCACCGCATCCGCCTCCCGCCGCTGGGTGGTGTGGCGTGAGGTGCCTGGCTTGCGCCGGTCCAGATCCTGCTGCAGATCCACCTCCGACAGGGCCATCCCCGGAGGACAGCCATCGACGATACAACCGATCGCGGGGCCATGGCTCTCGCCAAATGAGGTGACGCTGAAGAGTTTTCCAAAGGTATTGCCTGACATGGGGACGCCGTTCCTTACGCGCTATTTCAGCAGGCTGCTGACAGCGGCGATGTCCTCTTCTGCAAGACTCCCCGCCGCCCGCTTGAGTTGCAGGCCGGCCAGGATGTAGAGATAACGGGAAGTCGCATACTTACTGCGGGCCCGGAACAGATCCCGCTCCGCACCCAGGACGTCGATGATGGTGCGGGTTCCCACTTCGAATCCCGCTTTGGTCGCCTCCAGGGCGCTCTCCATGGAGACCAAAGCGGATTTGAATGCCATCACCGCTCTGATCGAATCGATCACCCCCCGGTAGGCATCCCGTACCTCCCGGTTCACCTGGTAACGCCGCCCGTCGAGCTTGGCCTGGGCCGCTTCCAGCTGCTTGCGGGCCTGGCGGGTGCGCGAGAGGACGGCGCCACCGGTGTAGATTGGCAGAATGAACGCCAGGCCGATGCGGCTGTTGTCCGCCTCGATGGCGTCGTTTCTGGAACCCCGCTCCTTGCTGTGGGAGCCCACCAGATCCAGGGTCGGGAAATGGCCGGAGCGCTGCACCTGTATCTCCTGGCGGGCGATATCCCGGCCGTACTTGTCCGCCTTGATGAACAGATTCCGCTGCTGTGCGGTGCCGCTCCAGGCCTCGATATCCTCGGGCATCGGCGGCGTCAGAGGCAGTTCCTCTACCAGCGGCGATAACGCCTTCACCCGATGTTGCTGCAGGTTGTTTCCCTCGATGATCTCATACAGCGCCTCCCAGGTTCTGTCCACCACGTTCCTTGCCACGATCAGATCGGCGTAGGACTGATCGAACCTGGCCTGGGACTCGAATACATCGGTGATCGCGATAAACCCCACCTCGAAGCGCTGCTTGGACTGCTCCAGCTGACGCTTGATCGCTTCGTTCTCTGACTCGGCAAACTCCAGCTCATCCTGGGCCGAGAGTATGTCGAAATAGGCCCGGGAGGTGCGGATCATCAGATCCTGCACCTGCCCGGCATACGCGGACTCGGCCTGCGCTATGGTATTGTCCGCCTGTTCCAGCTGAACCCAGAACTCACGGTGATAGATGGGTTGGGTGATGTCCAGGGAGAGCCGCTCCCGGTGAAAGCTGTGGGAGTCGGTTGTGTCTTCCAAGCGACCTTTGGGGTTGATGTGCCACCAGTTCCTGCTGGCCAAGGTCTTAACCGTAGGGAGCAGCCGAGCCAACGCCTGGGGCCTGGACTCATAGGCCGCCTCTTTCACCGCCAGAGCCTCTCGCAGTACGGCGTCGTTCTCCCAGGCCAGCCGGTAGACCTCTCTGAGGTTTTCGGCATGGAGGCTGGGACCCCACGACAGGGCACATACGATGAGAGATGCGAACAGTGGCTTCATCGGATTAGGCTTCCTTTTTGATCTGAATGAAACGGATGAAAAGAATGAGAGATTGTATCTCCATTCCTCTTTTTTTCCACTGGATAAATTCAATCACGCACCTGGGCATTCATCGGTGGCGCCAGCAGTTGCGGGTCTATCCTCGCCGCATGGTAGTTCATGCGCCAGTCCAGGTGGGCGCCTGTCACCCTGCCACTCTTCCCCACCCGGGCGATCACCTCTCCCCGGCGAACCCGATCACCCTCCTTGACCAGGATCTTATTCAAATGCAGGAACGAGGAGGAGAGGTTGTGGCCGTGATCGACGATCAGGGTGACACCTGAAAAAAACATGCCCGGGTGAGCCAGGGTCACCACCCCATCCGCCGGCGCCTTTACCGGGGTCCCTACTGGGGCTGCAATGTCTACCCCGAAGTGGGGACGGCGTGGCTTGCCGTTGAGCACCCGCTGACTGCCGTAGACCCCGGAGATGGGCCCGGTTACCGGCCAGGCCCAGCCACTCAGGAAGTCGCTCCGTGGGTCATCCCGTTTACGCGCCGCCTTCACCATGGCGGTCTCCTTGCGGATACGGGTCAGGTCCTGCTTCTCCGGGGTTACCTTACGCTTTGCAAGCCCGTCGATACGTTGTATCCGATACGCCCGTTTCCGCACATCGAGCACCCTCGATTCCACCGACCCATCCGGACGTACTATCCGGAGGCGGCTCTGGGCCGGGTGGTCGCGTCCGAAGGCGATCAGAAACACCCCTTCCGCCGAGACCCGCACCGGCTCCCCGTCCACTACCACCCTAGACCCGGGTTCAATTCTGCCGGTGACCAGCCCGCCTTGGACCATCGGCCCGTCCAGAGCTACCTCTGCCCACAGCGATGATGTCACCAACAGCAGGCAGATCGAAAAGATTGATTTCAGATACCTCGTCATAGACACGGTTTCCAGCACCCGATGGAAGATCCCAACAGCGACAGAGGGCGAAGTATCGCATCCAAATCTGCAAAGTGGAATAATAGTTTTGTTCCACAACACGAACCTTTCTCCACCTTAACGGCTCGCGCCAAAATAAGTTTACACCTATGATGGATCGGCGTTCGGAAATGTAAAATTATTTTGAAGCGAGCCCTAAGGGACTTGGAAAATATTAAATTACGTGATTTGCGCCGGATAGGGCTTCGTCTTCAAGGCGCGCCAAGGGGCGCATACCCGTTGTATGTAACCCTTGGCGCAACACCGAAGACGGAGCCATAGACAAGCAAGGCGCGTAATTTAATCTTTTCCAAGCCCCTAAGGACATTGCTGGCGTTATGCACCCCTTGACAGAGACAGCACCGGGCACTGCAGCATCGGACGAGCCTGTCCGCAACCGGAGCTATGACTGGCACGAAGTGGTCGACATGGTGCTGGCACATCACCGCGAGCTGTTCAAGGCCAATCTCATCGCCATCATGGGTGCCCTCATCGCGGTTCCCATCCCGCTGCTGATCCCGCTGCTGGTGGACGAGGTGCTGCTGCATCAGCCTGGGGTGGCGGTGGCAACCATGAACAGCCTGTTTCCCTCGGCATGGCATGGCCCGGTGCTCTATATCCTGGCAATATTGTTACTGACCCTGTTGATGCGCCTGATGTCCCTGGTGCTCGGTGTCTGGCAGACCCGCCAGTTCAGCATTATCGCCAAGGATGTCATCTTCAGGATCCGCCGCCGGCTGCTGCAGCGGCTGGGGCGGGTCTCCATGGCCGAGTATGAGACCCTGGGCAGCGGTACCGTCGCTTCTCACCTGGTGACAGACCTGGATGCGGTGGATGGTTTCATCGGCAGCGCCACCAGTAAGTTCCTGGTGGCGGTGCTGAGCATTATCGGTACCGCCGTGGTGCTGCTATTCATGAACTGGCAACTGGCGCTCTTCATCCTGTTTCTCAATCCCCTGGTGATCTGGGTAACGACCATCTTCGGGCGCCGGGTCAAGGAGCTGAAGCGGCGGGAGAACAGTGCCTACCAGCTGTTCCAGGAGGCACTATCGGAAACCCTGGATGCCATTCAGCAGATCCGCGCCAGCAACCGGGAACAGCACTACATCGCCCGTATCATCGGCAAGGCAGACGACATCCGTCACCATTCCAGCGCCTTCGCCTGGCAGAGCGATGCCGCTCAGCGACTCTCTTTCACCGTATTCCTGTTCGGTTTCGATATCTTTCGCGCCCTGAGCATGGGGATGGTGCTCTTCTCCGGCCTCAGCATCGGCCAGATGATGGCGGTATTTGCCTATCTCTGGTTCATGATGGGTCCGGTGCAGGAGGTACTCACCATACAGTACGCCTACAATGGCGCCCGGGCGGCACTGGACCGGATCAACCGGCTGATGGAGATCGGCCTTGAGCCCCAATATCCCCACAAGCGCAACCCGTTCCGGGGCAAACGTACCGTCTCACTCGCACTGGAACATATCTGTTTCCGCTACGGGAACGGGCCGCTGGTACTGAACGACCTCTCTCTGTCGGTACCGGCCGGGGAGAAGGTTGCCCTGGTGGGTGCCAGCGGCGGTGGCAAGACCACCCTGGTGCAGGTGATCCTGGGTCTCTATCCCCCCTCGTCCGGTGAGATTCGCTTCGATGGAGTCCCGGTCTCAGAGATCGGCATGGACCGGGTGCGGGACAACGTGGCCACCGTACTGCAGCACCCCGCCCTGTTCAACGACAGCGTACGTATGAACCTCACCCTGGGTCGGGAGATCCCGGATCAAGCGCTGTGGCAGGCCCTGGAGATCGCCCAACTGGCCCCGGTGATCCGGGAACTGGATCAGGGACTGGAGACGCGGGTCGGGCGCAACGGCATCCGCCTTTCCGGTGGCCAGCGCCAGCGGCTGGCGGTAGCGCGGATGGTCTTGGGCGATCCCAAGGTGGTGATTCTGGACGAGGCCACTTCCTCTCTGGACACGGTCACCGAGTACCGCCTGCATCAGGCCCTGCAGGCATTCCTGCAGGGCAGGACCACTCTCATCATTGCCCACCGCCTGAGCGCGGTGAAGCAGGCGGACCGCGCCCTGGTGTTCGAGGACGGGCGCATCGTAGAGGAGGGAAGCCACGACCAATTGATCCGGGGCGATGGCCTCTATGCCTCCCTCTATGGGCGCCAGGAGCAGTGACCTGCACCCGCTTCACGGAGCCGCCAGACATTCAGCCGCGGATTGACGCGGATAAAACACGGATTTATCCGCGTCAATCCGCGGCTATTTTTTTGTTCGTGAACGAACAAGGGGGCTTCGGCCCCCTTGTCCATCCCGCAGGTGATGAGGCTCAGGCCTCGTCTTTTGCTATTGCCTTCATGCTGAGCCGGACCCGGCCCTGCTTGTCCACCTCCAGCACCTTGACCTTGACGATGTCGCCCTCGGAGAGCTTGTCGCTCACCTTCTCGACCCGCTCTTCGCAGATCTGGGAGATGTGAACCAGACCATCACGACCGGGCAGGATGGTGACAAAGGCGCCAAAGTCCATCAGCCTGGCCACCTTGCCCTCATAGATCGTACCCACTTCCACGTCGGCGGTGATCAGTTCGATGCGCTTTTTCGCTTCCTCGCCCGCCGCCTTGTCTACGGAAAAGATCTTGATCATGCCGTCGTCGGTCACATCGACGGTAGCACCGGTCTCCTCGGTGATGGAGCGAATGGTGGTGCCACCCTTGCCGATGACGTCGCGGATCTTGTCCGGGTCGATCTTGAAAGAGATGATACGCGGTGCGTGCTCGGACATCTCTGCCCGGGGTGTGGAAATCGCCTTCTCCATCTCGCCCAGAATGTGCAGCCTGCCCTCCTTTGCCTGATCCAGCGCGGTCTCCATGATCTCCCGGGTAATACCATCGATCTTGATGTCCATCTGCAGCGCATTGATACCCTTGCCGGTACCCGCCACCTTGAAGTCCATATCTCCCAGGTAATCCTCGTCGCCCAGGATATCGGTCAGCACGGCAAATTCATCGCCCTCCATGATCAGACCCATGGCCACACCCGCCACCGGTGCCTTGACCGGTACCCCGGCATCCATCAGCGAGAGACTGGTACCACAGACCGATGCCATGGAGCTGGACCCATTGGACTCGGTGATCTCCGACACCACCCGGATCGAGTAGGGAAAGCTCTCCAGGTCCGGCATACAGGCCAGAACCCCGCGCTTGGCCAGCCGGCCATGTCCGATCTCACGGCGTTTTGGGCTGCCGACACGGCCGGTCTCACCCACGCAGAATGGTGGAAAATTGTAGTGCAGCATGAACGGCTCACGGCGGGAACCCTCCAGCGCATCGATGATCTGGGAGTCGCGTTCAGTACCCAGGGTGGTGACCACCAGCGCCTGGGTCTCGCCTCGGGTGAACAGAGCGGAGCCATGGGTACGTGGCAGCACCCCGGTGCGGATGGTGATGGGCCGGACGGTTCGGGTGTCCCGGCCGTCGATGCGGAGTTCGCCCGCCAGGATGCGGCCACGAACGGTGCGCTTTTTCAGCTTGCCGAGTGCATTCTTGACCTCGCCCTCGCTCCACCGCGCATCGTCACCGGTGCAGAGTTTACCCACCACCTCCGCAGCGATCGCATCGGTGCGGCCGTAGCGCTCCATCTTGTCGGCGATGGTATAGGCCTGCAGCAACGCCTGACCCGCCTCCGCCTCGACCGCAGCGGCCAGCTCCGCATCCTCCTCCGGCTGGCTGAACTCGATAACCGGTTTACCGACCTCTGCGGCCAGCTCCCGGATGGTCTGGATCGCCACCTGCATCTGCTCGTGACCGAACAGCACGGCACCCAGCATCACCTCTTCCGAGAGCTCATTGGCCTCGGACTCCACCATCAGCACCGCCTTTTCGGTGCCGGCGACGATCAGGTCCAGATCGGTATCTTCATTGACGCCGGTGCTGTCCTGATTGAGCAGGTACGCCCCATCTTTGTAACCAACGCGGGCAGCACCGATCGGACCCTGGAATGGCAGGCCGGAGATAGCCAGTGCCGCCGAAGTGCCGATCAGGGCGGGGATCTCCGGGTCCACTGCCGGATTCAGGGATTTGACGGTACAGATCACCTGGGTCTCATTATTGTAGCCCTTGGGAAACAGGGGGCGGATCGGCCGGTCGATCAGGCGGCAGACCAGAATCTCCTTCTCTGAGGGACGCCCCTCACGTCGGAAGAAGCCACCCGGGATCTTGCCCGCGGCATAGGTCTTCTCCTGGTAGTCCACCGTCAGCGGGAAGAAGTCACGCCCTTCCATCGGGTACTTCGAACCCACCACGGTGCAGAGCACCACCGTGTCGCCCATGTTGATCATGACCGCGCCGTCCGCCTGACGGGCGATCTCGCCGGTCTCCAGGATGACCGTGTGGTCGCCGTATTGAAACTCTTTTCTGATTGGGGTCACTTGGGAATCCTCAAGTTGGTGTTAGCGACGCAGGCCAAGACGTTTGATCAGGTCGCGATAGCGCTCGATATCTTTGGCCTTGAGGTAGTCCAGCAGCTTACGGCGGGAGTTGACCATCCGCACCAGGCCGCGCCTGGAGTGGTGATCGTGCTTGTGCTCGGCGAAATGCTCGGTGAGATCCTTGATCCGCGCGGTCAGCAGTGCAACCTGCACCTCAGTGGAACCGGAATCGTTGGCGGATCGTCCATACTCTTCCACGATCGCCTTCTTCTGTTCTGCTGTCATTGCCATTTTCGATTACTCCTCATTGGAATGAATGTTTGCGGTCGCCCCGACAATGAGTTCAGGGTCCGGCCACATAGCCCCCCGGGGACCGTCAAAGTCCTGGTGAGCCTGGTTGCGATACACCACCCAGCGGGCAAGGCCGGGTGGGATCAGGTATCCGCGAATTATGCGGGTTTTGGCACCATTGATCAATTTCGGCGCGAGGCGGCCCGGGAAGAAAAGCCTGAGCCGCGGATTGACGCGGATCGAACGCGGACAAGGCGCGGCTGATTTGCCTCTATGCAAACGTACGATAGCGGGTAAGACGTCCTCAGATCAGGCGCTTCGGGGCCACCCGGCCATCGTCGAGAATCTCGCCCACCCCGATGAAGCCGTTGGCATCGTACAACCGCACCCGGCCGGAGACCGGGGCATTGGGCACCAGCACCGGCTGCCCCTGGCGCAGATAGAAGGCGGTGTCCGGGGAGAGCCGGATCTCTGGCCAGTCGGCGAGCGCACTCTCTACCGGCAGCAGCAAGGTATCCAGCGCCCCGAGCCCCTGTTTCAGCGTCTCATGCAGGGTCTCTGCGGTGATCATCCCCTCTTCGCCAAAGGGGCCAACGCCCGTGCGACGCAGTGCAGTGACATGGGCACCAGTGCCCAGCACCGCGCCCAGATCCTCCGCCAGCGTACGGACATAGGTCCCTTTCGAGCAGCGCACATCGAGCTCCAGCTCTGGCAGATCACAGCTGGCAAGGCTCAGCTCATGGATCCGTACGGTACGCGGCTCGCGCTCCACCTCTATCCCCTCACGGGCCAGCTTGTAGAGCCGTTCCCCCTTGTGCTTGAGGGCGGAATACATGGGCGGGATCTGCTGGATCTCGCCCCGGAATCCCTCCAAGGCCTGCAGTATCGCCGACCGGGTGATGCCGCTGACCGGTCGGGTCTCCAGCACATCCCCCTCGGTATCTGCGGTAGTGGTGGTCACCCCAAGCCTGACCCGAACCCAGTAGCGCTTGTCTGCCTCCAGCAGGAAGGCGGATATCTTGGTGGCGCTGCCGAAACAGATCGGCAGCAGGCCAGTAGCCAGGGGGTCCAGGCTGCCCGTGTGGCCCGCCTTACGGGCTTGAAACATGCGTTTGACCTGTTGCAATGCCCCGTTGGAGGTCTCCCCCAACGGTTTGTCCAGCAATAGAATACCCTGAACATTACGCCCTTTCTGACGTCGACGACCCATGTTGGATTTACTCTTTGCGTTTGGACGTGTCCGATGTCACCGCCTGCTCGATCAACGCAGAGAGCTGTTCCCCCCGCTCGACAGACTCATCGTGGACGAAATGCAGTTCAGGCATGGTCCGCATCTTCATCCTGCGCCCCAGTTCGTGGCGCAAAAAGGGGGAGGCCTCCTTCAGTACCCGGGTGGTACCGGCAACATCCAGCTCCCCCCCCATGATGGTGAAGAACACCTTTGCATGGGAAAAGTCGCGCACCACCCTCACCTCCTGGATGGTGATCATCCCCAGCCTCGGGTCGTCCAGTTCATCCCGGACCAACCCCGCCAGATCCCGCTGCATCTGGGCCCCGACCCGGTCGGTCCGTTTGAATTCACGTGCCATAGGTTTCCCTGCTAATACCCGTTCACGGGATCGATCAAAGCGTGCGGGCCACCTCGGTGCGCTCGAACACCTCGATATGATCCCCCACCTTTACGTCGTTGTAGTTCTTTACACCGATACCGCACTCGGTACCTCCCTTCACCTCGTTGACATCATCCTTGTGACGTCGCAGGGACTCCAGGGCACCTTCGTAGATCACCACGTTGTCACGCAGCACCCGGATCGGATTGTTGCGCCTGACCACACCCTCGACCACCATGCAGCCGGCGATGGCGCCGATCCTGGAAGAACGGAACACGTCCCGCACCTCGGCCAGGCCGACGATCTCCTCTCTGATCTCCGGTGTGAGCAGGCCGGAGAGGGCCGCCTTTACGTCATCGATTACCTCGTAGATGATGCTGTAGTAACGGACGTCGACACCCTGTTCCTCCGCCACCCGGCGGGACGTGGCATCAGCACGCACGTTGAAGCCGATGATGAAGGCTTCAGAGGTGAGGGCCAGGTTGACATCCGACTCGTTGATACCTCCGACCGCCGAGGCTACCACCTTCACCTTTACCTCATCGGTGGAGAGCTTGGTCAGCGACTCCCTCAGAGCCTCCACGCTGCCCTGCACATCGGCCTTGATGATCAGGTTGACATGATTGGCCTTGCCCTCGGCCATATTGGCAAAGAACTCGTCCAGCTTGGCTGCCTTCTGGGAGGCCATACGGCTGTCCCGATTCTTCTCCTGGCGTACGCCGGCCAACTCCCGCGCCTTGCGCTCGCTCGGCACCACCAGTGCGTCGTCCCCCGCGTTCGGCACACCGGAGAGGCCCAGCACCTCGACCGGTATCGACGGACCTGTCGATTTCACCGGATTGCGGTTCTCGTCGAACATGGCGCGCACCCGGCCATACTCCTGGCCGCTGACCAGCATGTCGCCCTGCTTCAGGGTTCCGGACTGGATCAGTATGGTCGCCACCGGACCCCTGCCCTTGTCCAGGCTGGACTCCACCACGATTCCACGGGCCGGCGCATCGACCACGGCCTGCAGTTCCAGCACCTCCGCCTGCAGCAGAATGGCATCCAGCAGGTCATCGATCCCTTCGCCGGTTTTCGCCGATACCTTGACGAAGATGGTGTCGCCACCCCACTCCTCCGGCATCACCTCCTGCTGGGAAAGCTCCTGCATCACACGATCCGGCTGCGCCTCCGGCTTATCCATCTTGTTGATGGCGATGATGATCGGGACCTCTGCCGCCCGGGCATGCTGTATTGCCTCGATAGTCTGGGGTTTGACGCCATCGTCCGCCGCCACTACCAGCACCACGATATCCGTCGCCTTGGCACCACGGGCCCGCATGGCCGAGAAAGCGGCGTGACCGGGGGTATCGAGAAACGAGATCATCCCCTTGCCGGTTTCGACGTGGTAAGCACCGATGTGCTGAGTGATGCCACCCGCCTCGCCTGCGGCAACACGGGTGCTGCGGATATAGTCGAGCAGAGAGGTCTTGCCGTGGTCTACATGGCCCATGATGGTCACCACCGGAGCACGGCTTTCTCTCTCTCCCTGCTCCTCTTCGTCTATCGCACTCAACACCGATGCCTCGACGTCTTCTACCCGCTGAGCCACCGGCTTGTGGCCCATCTCTTCCACTACCAGTGTCGCGGTGTCCCGATCCAGGGGCTGGTTGATGGTCACCATCATCCCCATCTTCATCAGCGCTTTGATCACCTCGGCGGCCTTGACCGACATCCGCTGTGCCAGTTCTGCGACGGTAATGCTGTCCGAGATCTCGACCTCGTGCACCACCGGTACCGTCGGCTTGACGAAGCCGTGTTCAGCATCCTGGCTCCGTGCCACCGAACGCCGTCTCACCGGCCGCTCCACGCGGCGACCACGCTTTCCGGCGGAAACGTGCAGCTCTCTGCGTCCACCTGCCTTCGGCTTGTCGCGACCGCGCGCGCCCCCTCGCTTGGGGGCCGCTGGTTTCTCCGTTGTCGCCGGGTGCGCTTTCTCTGCCGGCTGCTGGCCTCGTTCCTGCTCGGCCCTCTGTCGCCCCCCCTCTTCCCGAGTGGCGCGCTCCAGCTCTTCCTGCTGTTTGCTGACATCTTCCTGCTGGCGCTTGAGTTCAGCCGCCCTCTCGTCCTGTTTCGTTTGCTCTTCGGCCTGGCGTCTGGCCGCCTCGGCGGAGCGACGAGCCTGGTCCTCTGCCTCTATCTGGCGTTTCTTCTCAGCCTGCTCTTCCAGTGCCTTACGCGCCACTTCCGCCTCCTGCAGACGCAGCTCGTCGTCACTCACCGCACTGCGTTTTACATAGGTACGTTTGCGCCGAACCTCGACGCTGACCGTTTTCGCACCACGTATCGCGCCGCGTCCGGCTGCCCTGGTACCACTCCCCGGCTGCCGTAATTCGCTCACGCTCTTGCGTTTCAGCGTAATCTTCTTCGGACCAACCGTGCTGACAGTGGCCTTCTTGCCATGGATCTCCCGTAGGTGGGTCAGCAGCTGAAACTTTTCATCTTCGCTCAGGGCCTCTTCTGCGCCCCGTTTGCCCACTTTCGCCTCTGCCAGCTGTACCAGCAGGAGCTCCACCGGAATACCCACATCCTCGGCGAGCTGTTTTACCGTCACTTCACTCATCACCCTAACCCTGTTGCTCGTCCGCAAACCATGGAGCGCGCGCCGTCATGATCAACTCTCCAGCGCGCTCTTCATTCATGCCATCGATCTCCGTCAGCTCATCGACTGACAGCTCTGCCAGCTCTTCCATGGTGTGTACACCACGACCCGCCAGTGTGAAGGCCAAGGCCCGGTCCATACCTTCTATACCAAGCAGATCCTCGGCTGGCTCGTCGCTGGAGAGCACCTCTTCCTTCGCAATCGCCTGGGTCAGCAGTACATCCTTGGCGCGACTTCTCAGTGCGTCCACGATTTCCGGATCGAACTCTTCGATCTCCAGCATCTCTGCAATCGGAATGTAGGCCACCTCATCCAGGGAGGTAAAACCCTCCTGCACCAGAATCAAAGCCACCTCCTCGTCCACGTCCAGCTGGCTCATGAAAACGTTTATCAGCTCCCGGGCCTCCGACTCGCTCCTGGCCGCTGCATCCTCCTCATTCATGACGTTGAGCTCCCAACCGGTCAGCTCGCTGGCCAGCCGTACGTTCTGGCCGCCCCGGCCAATGGCCTGGGAGAGGTTCTCGTCGGCCACCGCCACCGTCATGCTGTGACTCTCTTCATCCACGAAGATCGAGACCACGTCTGCAGGCGACATGGCATTGATGACGAACTGGGCCGGATTCTCATTCCATAGGATGATATCCACCCGCTCGCCATTCAACTCATTGGAGACCGCCTGCACCCGGGAACCCCGCATGCCGACGCAGGCCCCGACCGGGTCGATCCGCTGGTCCATACTCTTGACCACAATCTTGGCCCGAAGCCCCGGATCGCGAGCCGCGCCCTTGATCTCGATCAGACCCTCACCCACCTCCGGCACCTCCAGCTTGAACAGTTCGACCAGGAGTTCCGGGCGGGTCCTGCTGATAAACAGCTGGGGGCCTCGGGGTTCCGGCCTCACCTCGTAGAGGTAACCCCGCATCCGGTCACCACTGCGCACCGACTCCCGCGGGATCATCTCTTCCCGCAGGATCACCGCTTCGCTGTTTCCTCCCAGATCCATCAGTATGTTGCCACGATCGATCCGTTTGACCACACCGGTCACCAGGTCGCCGACCCGATCCAGGTAAGCCTCGACCACTTTGGCCCGCTCCGCTTCACGCACTCTCTGCACGATCACCTGCTTGGCGGCCTGGGCGGCGATTCGCCCGAAGGCAATGGATTCCATCGGTTCTTCGATGAACTCTCCCGGCTCGATCTCAGGATGGGTCTTGCGTGCATCCTCGAGCAGAATCTGGCTCTGCTCGTTCAGCCCCTCCTCACCCGGCTCTTCGACCACTTCCCAGCGGCGGAAACTGACATAGGCCCCGGATTCACGGTCGATCTCGACGCGCACATCGATCTCGCCACCGTGCTTCTTTCGGGTCGCTGAGGCCAGCGCCGCCTCTACCGCTTCGAAAATAGTCTCTTTCTCAACGTTCTTCTCGTTGGAAACGACATCAACGACCAAAAGGATCTCTTTGTTCATCGTCTCTCTACTCAATTCAGAATTCAGGAACCAGGCGCGCTTTCTCCACCTGATCGAACGGCAGCGCAAACTCTTCGCCATCCACTTCAATCAGTATGTCGCCATCACTGACTCCTTTCAGAAGCCCCTTGAAACGGTGTCTGCCGTCAATTTTTTCCCGCGTCTCCAGTTTGACACGGCTACCCGCGAACCGGGCGAAGTGCTCTCTGGAAAACAGCGGCCGATCCAGCCCGGGCGACGAGACCTCCAGATCGTAGTTGCCGGCAATCGGGTCCTCCACATCCAGCACACCACTGATCTGGCGGCTGACCGAGGCACAATCGCCCACATCAATCCCATCGGGATGATCGATATAGACGCGCAGCAGACCGTTACTGCCGGCACGCGCCAGATACTCGATACCGACCAGCTCGAAGCCCATAGGTTCCACACTACGTCTGATCAACTGTTCCAGGCTGTCCGCTGCGATTTTCATTGACGTCAGCTGTAACCTACGATCCTGCAAGTATTCGCACGCACATAGCACAACCTCTTGTCCCGTATAGCGATATGAAAAATCTCGGCAATCACAAGTAAGGATTCCAATTAAATTTTCATTCGCTCTACGAAACAATAGCTTGCACTCTGTACGCACGACTACCTGCAGGATCTAGGTGTCAATCATCGCCATCCGCCCCGTTCAGGATAGGTTCAGCCAGCCCCCACTAGGCTTTCCATCGAGCCAGCCGGGAGCGTGCCGGTTGGTCGTCGATAGCAGACAGGAGCAGAATCATGAAAATCGTACTGAAGGCAATCGTTATGGGTTTGGCACTGTCGCTGGCCTCCGCCGGCGCACTGGCCGATCGCGGCCACGGGCATCGCTTCCGCGATACCGCCAAGGTTATCGAGGTGACGCCGCTGTACGAAACGGTCGAGGTGAACCGCCCCGAGGAGCGATGCTGGGTCGAACGCGTGCGACACATCGAACGGGTCGGTCGGCGCGACTATGCCCCGACCATCGTCGGCGGGGTGGTCGGCGGGGTGGTCGGTAATCAGCTCGGCCGCAAGCGCAACCGCGATCTGTTCACAGTGGCCGGCGCGGTGCTCGGCGCGGCGGTCGGCCACCAGTACAGCGATCGCGACTATGAACGGCGGGTCTATTTCACCAAGGAACGGCGCTGCGAGCAGGTCGACCGCTACATCGAAGAGGAGGAGCTGGTCGGTTATCGTGTAAAATATCGTTATCGGGGTAAGATCTTCACCACCCGCACCAAGGAGTACCCGGGGCGCCGGATCCGCGTGAAGGTGGGGGTCAGGCCGATCGATAGAATCGCCTACAACGACCATTAGGGGTCAGGAGGGATCGCTTGAGACTGAGCAGACGCTCGCTGATTACACTGCTGCTGGGTGGCCTGCTGGGCCACCTGACGCTGTTCGCGCGCGCCGCGTGGCCCGGCAAACGGCGCGAGCGTTCGCTCGACAGCGCGGTGGCGCGCGCCCGTCGCCGCACCGGTGGGCGGGTGCTATCGGCCGAGACACGGGTGCAGCAGGGGCGCGAGGTGCATGTGATCCGCATCCTCACCGACGACGGCAAGGTACGCCGCATCAGAGAGGACGCCCGCACCGGCCGGCCGATCGACGCCGGCAAACGGCCGCGCTGACGGCCTGGCCATGCGCCTGCTGGTGGTCGAAGACGACAGCGCACTCGGCGAACAGCTGAGGCGCCAGCTGCAGCGCCACGGCTACTCGGTCGATCTGTCCAAAGACGGCGACGAGGGGCTATTCTTTCTGCGCGAGTATCCGCAGGACCTGGCCATCATCGACCTCGGTCTGCCCGGCATCTCCGGTCTGGAGCTGATCCGCCGCCTCCGCGCCGACGGCAGCCTGCTGCCGGTGCTGATCCTGACTGCGCGCGGCAATTGGACCGACAAGGTCGAGGGGTTGGAGGCGGGCGCCGACGACTACCTGGTCAAGCCGTTTCACATCGAGGAGCTGCTGGCGCGGCTCAACGCGCTGCTACGGCGCAGCGCCGGGCGGGCGACGCCGGTGATCGAGTGGGGGCGGCTGGCGCTGAACACCGCCAGTCAGACGCTGACGGTCGCAGGCTCGCCGCTGGAGCTGACCGGTTACGAGTACCGGGTGCTCGAGTACCTGATGCTGCACATGGGCGAGGTGATCTCCAAGACCGAGCTGACCGAACACCTCTACGATCAGGACTTCGACCGCGACAGCAACGTGCTGGAGGTGTTCATCGGCCGGCTGCGGCGCAAGCTCGATCCGACCGGCGAGTTGCAGCCGATTGAGACCCTGCGTGGCCGCGGCTACCGTTTCCGGCCGGCGACGGAGTGATGCGGTCGATCCACGCGCGGCAACTGCTGGCCGCCAGCCTGGTGCTGGTGATCTTCCTCGGCCTCGGCGCGCTGGCGCTCGACCAGGCCTTCAAGCGCAGCGCCGAACAGGCCCTTCGCGAACGACTGCAGGCGCAGGTCTACGCGCTGCTCGGCGTCGCCGACGAGGACCCGCTGGGACGCATGCGGCTGCCGCAGGCGCTGCCCGACCCCCAGTATTCGAAGCCGGACTCCGGTCTCTACGCCGAAGTGATCGGCGAGCAGGGGCGCTACCGCTGGCGCTCCTTCTCGCTGGTCGGCCGTGCGCTGCGGCTGGTCGAGCCGCAGCCGGCCGGGCAGTTCCGCTTCGACCGCATCCAAGACGCCGCCGGTGAGCCGCTGTTGCGGGTCAACTTCGGTCTCTCCTGGGAGGACGACCGCGGCGAGCCGCTCGACTACACCCTCGCGGTGGCGCAGGCGACCCGGGGCCTCGATGCCGAGATCGACGCATTCCGCACCCGGCTGCTGCAGTGGCTCGGCGGCGTCTCGCTGCTGCTGCTGCTGGTGCAGGGGGCGGTGCTCGGCTGGAGCCTGCGGCCGCTGCGCCGGCTGGCGGCCGACCTGCGCCGGGTCGAGGCGGGCGAGATCGCCGCGATCGATGGGCGCTTTCCGCGCGAACTCGAGAGGGTGGTGCGCAACATCAACGCGCTGATCCGCAGCGGCCAGGCGAGCCGCGACCGTTACCGCAACAGCCTCGGCGACCTCGCCCACAGCCTGAAGACGCCGCTGACCCTGCTGCGCGGTGCCGCCGACGAGGAGGATGGGCAAGCGCTGCGCGCCACCCTCGATGAGCAGGTCGGACGCATGGACCAGATCATCCAGTACCAGCTCAAGCGCGCCGCCGCCGCCGGCGAGGGGCGGCCGGGCAGCGTGGTGACGATCCGGCCGCTGGTCGAGCGGCTGGCCCGGACGCTGCAGAAGGTCTATCGGGAACGCCCGATAGCGGTCGATTGCGAGATCGATCCGGCGCTGCGTTTCTTCGGCGATCAGGCCGACCTGATGGAACTGCTGGGCAACCTGATGGAGAACGGCTTCAAGTACGGCCGCGGCCAACTACGGGTGCGCGCGGCGAGCGGGGAGGATGCCACGGGGCCGCGGTTGCTGCTGTCGGTCGAGGATAACGGGCCGGGCATCCCGCCGGAAGATCGGGACACGGTGTTGCGTCGCGGGATGCGCCTCGACCAGCGGGTGGCGGGGCAGGGGATCGGACTGAGCGTCGCAGCCGGCATCGCCGAACTTTACGGCGGCCGGCTGCAGATCGGCGACAGCGAGCTTGGCGGTGCGGCAGTGCGCGTTACGCTGAGCGGTTGATGCGGCTGGCCGGTCGGTCGTAGGTTTCATTTTTAACAACAAGGGATTGATGTATAACCTAGATCCTGCAAGTGCTCACACTCACATAGCACAAGCTTTTGATCCGTATAGCGATATTTGCTCCCTTGGAAATCACAAGAAGGATTCCACTCGGTCGCAAATTCGCTCTACGAATCAATAGCCGTTTATGCGACGTGACTGCCATTGACCGGGGGGTGCCCTCAGCCCCATTCGCCAACGAAAATCGTGACGGGCTCTCGTCACCCCCCCATGTCGATTTTCTCTTGGTGTTGAAGTGGCTAGACTGCCGGCTTTAATCCACTTTATACTGAAAAAGAGGACAAGTTAGAATGAATCCATTGGCAGGCCTATTGGGCTCCAGGTATGACGACGCATTGCCGTATTCGTATGAAGCGGTGGTCTATCCTCTGGGAGAGGACGAATCGGTACGAGTCTCCTATGTCGCCGATACAATCTGCGGGTTGGTCAATTTCCTCAAGAAACGCAGAGAGGACCCGGAAGGGATAAGGCTCTTCGAGATCTTTCGCGGGAAAGAGGTGCCGATACCGGAGAACCGCTATCTGAGCGAAGACGGCAGGTGGCTGCCTAGAAAAAGACTCTGCAACCCAATGACGGAACGCTACGGAGAGCCGATGGACGAGACAAATTGCCGATTTCGCGATAGAAAAGGCACCGTTTGTGGACCTTGTTGATTAACACCTAGATCCTGCAAGTGCTCACACTCACATAGCACAAGCTCTTGATCCGTATAGCGATATTTGCTCCCTTGGAAATCACAATAAGGATTCCACTC
>JAUXBK010000075.1 GCA_030619405.1 Sedimenticola sp.
CGGTTTTCAGCCAGGACCGCACCCTGGTTCAAGCAGGCCATTAACAGACCCAGGAGGAAAATAATCTTGATTTTCATGGTCGTGAAGGCACTCTAACGCGTCGTTTTAAGTAAGAAGACTCACCGAGAATTCACACAACGCTCTTTATCACCGGACAGATAACATCGGAATGTGGATTTCAGATAGATCTATCGGCAATGGCGCTTGAAACCTTTATCAATGTGGTCCGCAGATTGTTGGCCCGTGCAGCTCATCGATTCCAGCTAGGTCACCCATGATTTAACATAAAGTACGTTATGCGCAATAACATATTGATAAATAATGGAAAATAACACGCCAGTTTATTCTCGTCAACCGCGCTTATTCCCTCTAATCGCCATTGGGATACCACCGCGAAGCGGGCCGCCGGCAGGGAAGCCGGCGGGCAGGTGTTTCAAGTTGGCACGGGTACAGGGATGTACGCCTGCATTAGTGGATACCGGCCATTGGGGATCTGAATATGCTAGTTCGCGAACTACCAAGGGGGGTAACCATCAAACCGACCGCGCGCCTGTAGACTTGTTTTTTCTTTTGGTTGGCAGGGTGTTTTGGAACGGCGTTGGCTGAATCGGAACGAGAAGCCATCAGAAACGCCCGAAGCCGAAGGCAAGGACTCCTTGTTACTGCCGACCACTTTCTGGTAGGGTTCGATCGATGATCCTTCTGGGGGCCTGCTGAGGCACCACGATAGAGTTGCAGTCATGAGTGAAGAGAGCAAAGAACGTGAAGTCTTGATGGTGATGCGGAAGGTGCTGAGCAGTGTTATCCGGGAGATCACCCCGGAGCCCGGCATGCGCCACCCGTTGTCGGAGGGGACCATCCAGGATGTGCGCATGTGCCTCGGACTGATTGCCACCCGGGAGCGGGAGTTGGCCAATGCACTGGGTATCACCCAGGAACGCCCCTATTACACCGACGAACCACCAGCCAGCAACGTGGTCCCGATGAGTAGCATCGGCAGGGTCAAACCCGAAAAGAAGAACGACGAGTAGTCTCCCTCAGGGTTGGTGGACCACAGAATTGATGACAAACTGGTTTTCAAAATAGACAGTGTACTTGTCATAGACCCAGCGCGTTATCGGCGGCTCTCCAACCCGGGGGATAATCTCCGGCGGCTCACCGTATTTATGCCGAACCTGATCCATACTCTCCCCACGGTGCGGCCTGGGCAGGCCCTGGGAGTTGTTCAGTGGGGCGTGCTTGATCGAATCGAGCAGCAGCTCCTCCGCATTGGCGACCAGGCTGGCAGACAATAGAATACCCGCCAGCAGCACTGGAGCAGATAACTTCATGGACCAAACTCCTCTGTTTTTTTCGTAACCGTGCACGGGATTATAAAGGCATTTAGCCGCGGATTAACGCGAATCAAGCCAGAAAATCAGACTCACACCGTTGATCAGGATATGTTCTAATCCGCCCCTATGTTCAAGCCACTGGAATTCTATATCGGGTTGCGCTATTTCGGTGCAAAACGGCGCAATCACTTCATCTCCTTTATCTCCCTGACCTCCACCCTCGGCATCATGCTCGGTATCGTGGCACTGATCACCGTTCTGTCGGTGATGAACGGGTTTCACAAGGAGATACGTGAACGGATACTGGGCATGGCCTCCCACGCCACCGTCTCCGCCTACAACGGCAATCTGCAGGATTGGAAAGAGGCCATGCGCCTGGCCGGTCAACATCCGCATGTGGTGGGAAAGGCCCCTTTCGTCGAGGCTCAGACCATGCTGGTAAACGGGCGCAGGGTTAGCGGGGCGATGCTCCGTGGCATCATGCCGAACTATGAGCCTCGGGTCTCCGATGTGGGTGACAATATGGTCAAGGGTCGGCTGGACGACCTGGAACAGGGGAGCTACCGGATCATCCTTGGTCGAGAACTGGCCAATGCACTTGGGGTAGGTGTGGGAGACAAGGTGACCGTGGTGACCCCACAGGTCAGGGTCACCCCGATCGGGACCATGCCCCGGTTGAAGCGGTTCAAAATCAGCGGCATCTTCGAAGTCGGCATGGGCGAGTACGATCGCAGTGTGGCGCTGGTGAACATTCGGGATGCAGCAAAACTGCTGCAACTGGGTGATGGCGTCACCGGTATTCGGCTGAAGCTGGATGATCTCTACCTGGCCCCTCAGGTTTCCAGAGAGCTGGCCAACCAGTTCCCGGGAATCTACCGGGTCAACGACTGGACCAACGAACACCGCAACTTTTTCAGCGCCCTGCAGACAGAAAAGCGGATGATGGGGCTGATCCTGTTTCTGATCGTTGCCGTGGCAGCGTTCAACATCGTCTCCACCCTGGTGATGGTGGTGACCGACAAACAGAGCGACATCGCCATCCTGCGTACCCTGGGTGCGTCCCCTGCCAGTGTCATGGGCATCTTCATCATCCAGGGGGCCACCATTGGCCTGGTGGGGACTCTGCTGGGTATCGCCGGCGGAATTGCCCTCTCCCTCAACCTGGAACAGATCGTCCAGTGGGTCGAACGGCAGTTGGGTATCAGCTTTCTCGACCCCAACATCTATTACATCAGCTCCCTGCCGTCCGATCTGCAGTGGGATGATGTGCTCATGATCAGCGTCAGCGCCTTTCTGATCACGCTGCTGGCCACCCTGTACCCGGCCTGGAAGGCATCCCGCACCCAACCGGCAGAGGCGCTCCGCTATGAGTGACCAGCCGATATTGGAGTGTCAGGGACTGGTGCGCAGCTTCGTCGATGGACAGCTCAAGGTGGAGGTGCTGAAGGGGGTCGATCTGCGCATCGAGCGGGGGGAACGGGTCGCCATCGTGGGCAGTTCCGGCTCGGGAAAGAGCACCCTGCTGCACTGCCTGGGGGGACTGGATCTCCCCAGTAGCGGAGAGATCTGGCTCGATGGCAGGAACCTGGCGCAGCTTGGCAACCGGGCCCGGGGGAAGCTGCGCAACCGGGCCATGGGCTTCGTCTATCAGTTCCACCACCTGCTGCCGGAATTTACCGCCCTGGAGAACGTCGCCATGCCGCTGCTGATCGGCGGCGCTGACGTGCCGGTAGCCCGGGAGCGGGCGTGCCGGATACTGGAGCGGGTCGGTCTGAGTGAACGGCTCCAGCACAAACCCGGAGAACTCTCCGGGGGGGAACGTCAACGGGCCGCTGTTGCCCGTGCCCTGGTCAACCAACCCACTTGCGTGCTGGCGGATGAACCCACCGGCAATCTCGACCGGAAGACCGCGGAGCAGGTCTATGGGCTGATGCTGGAGTTGAACCGGGAGATCGAGACCAGTTTCGTGGTGGTGACTCACGACCCTGCTCTCGCCAGACGTATGGACCGGGTGTTGCAACTGGAAGATGGTCTCCTCTCGGAAGGCGCAGCGTAAAAGCGGGAAGAAAATGGTTCAACCCACCGGGCCCTTGGCGTGTTTCCGACGCTGCCACTGGCTTACCACATGCATTCGCCACAGCAGACGTATACCGAAATAGCCTGTCACGGCAGTGGTGACGGCGCACACCAGACTGCCGAAGTAGAGCGGCTGCCAGATCTGCTCCATGCTGTGCATGAAATACTCCATGGTCAGCTCCGTTTCCATGGAGTGGAGCGGTGTCTCCAGCAGCCAGGTACCGACCAGATAGTTGAAATAGTACATTGGCGGCATGGTGAGCGGGTTGCTGATCCAGACCAGGGCCACGGAGATGGGCAGGTTTACCCGGGTCGGGATAGCGGTCGCCGAAGCGGCGATCATCTGAAAGGGAAAGGGGATGAAGGCCCAGAACAGACCGACGGCAAATGCGCCCGATACCGACCGGCGATTCAGGTGCCAGAGGTTCGGGTCATGCAGCAGTCGGCCGAATATCCGCAGATGTCTGTGATTGCGGATGGTTTCATGATCCGGTGTATAGCGCTTGATGAGGTGTTTTGGCATTGACGCTCGAACAGGGGCCCGCCCTTTAATTGAACCATGCGCAGCCCTGCTTTGCCATACCCAATGAATGTTTTCGGCACGATCTGGATTTGTCTGGAAGGGAAGTCTAGACTCCTCTACAGTTTGTTCATCGACCCAGGGACGGGGCGTGATACCAGGAACCATAGCCTTTACAGCAGGTATCGTCCTGCTGCAGTTACAGGATGCACTGCCGCATCCGCTGTGGCTGTCACTGCTGCCGCCACTGATAATACTCTTCTGGCGCGTATCTCGGGCAAGGCTGCTCACGGCCGCTGTCCTCGGTTTTTTCTGGGCCCTGCTCCATGCGCACTGGACACTGCTCCATTCGCTCCCGGCACAACTGCAGGGCCGGAACCTGACAGCAGTGGGCACAGTCGTCTCACTTCCGGTCGTCACTGGCGACCGCAGCCGTTTCGAATTCAACATCGAGCGGCTCAGCATCGATGGTAAACAGTACCCTTCGCCCGGAAAGGTGAGGCTCGGCTGGTACCATACCCCCCCGGTGCTGATCCCGGGTGAGCAGTGGCAGCTTCTGGTGCGACTGAAACAGCCCCATGGCTTTATGAACCCGGGGGGATTCGACTATGAAGGATGGCTGTTTCGAAATGGTATCCGGGCCACGGGTTATATCAGAGCGAGCCCCCTCAACCAGCGGATCGCCGCCAGCCCGCCCGGATACGGGCTACAGCGACTGCGCCTGAAAATCGCCGCACTGATCCAGCGGGGCACCGGCGACCCCGAGGTCGCCGGTCTGTTGAAGGCGCTGGTGATCGGAGACCGCAGCGGCCTCTCCGCCGAGGCGTGGGAACTGTTCCGGCGCACCGGCACCAGTCACCTGATCGCCATCTCCGGGCTGCACATCGGTATCGTTGCCGGCCTGGCCTATCTCCTCTGGGGGTGGCTCTGGCGGCGTTCAGAACGCTGCCTGCTGCTCCTTCCGGCCCCCCAGGCCGGGGCGCTGGCGGCACTTCTTGCCGGTGCCCTGTATGCGGCGCTGGCCGGGTTTTCAGTGCCGACCCAGCGTGCACTGATCATGCTCGCAATCGGCCTCGGCGCCAACCTGTCGAAGCGGGTGCTTCAGCCCCCGAGAAGTCTCTTCTCCGCACTCCTGGCAGTGCTGGTCATCGACCCCTTCGCGGTACTCTCTCCCGGGTTCTGGCTCTCTTTTGTCGCGGTTGGAGTGATCATTCTGGGAATCTCGGGCCGGGTAGGGAGGCCCAGCATCATCGAGACCTGGGGTGGGGCCCAGTGGTCCATCGCCATTGGGCTCTCCCCACTGCTGTTGGCCTGGCAGGGGACGATCCCCCTGCTGGCACCCTTCATCAATCTGCTGGCGGTACCGCTCTTCTCACTGCTGCTGATCCCGCTGGTGCTGGCAGCGACCACCATCAGTCTCATTTGGGAACCGATTGGGTTACCACTGCTCAACCTGGCCGGCTCGGCTCTGGATCTCGTGCAGTTGTCGCTGGCAGCGGTTCCAGCCCTGCCGTTGAGACTCTCGTCCGTGGCGAATGGACTCCCCGGCTATACCTGGGTCGCAGCCATCGTCGGGGTTTTGCTGCTGCTGGCACCCCGGGGTGTGCCCGGGCGCTGGCTTGGTCTCGTGATGCTGATGCCACTCCTGTTGTATCCACCGGAGCGGCCCCAACCGGGAGCAGTCTGGTTCGACCTGCTCGATGTGGGACAGGGTCTGTCGGCGGTGGTGCGCACCCGGAATCACCTCCTGGTCTATGACGCCGGCCCCCGTTTCTCCGACAGTTTCGATGCCGGCACTGCCGTACTGCTGCCGTTTCTTGGGGTACGCCGGGAGGAGCGGGTGGATCTGGTGCTGCTCAGTAACGGCGATGCCGACCACCAGGGAGGATTCCCGAGCCTTCAGCGCCGCATCTCGATCGACCGGGTGCTGAGTGGTGAGCCAGCCCGGGTGAAGAGCCACAAAGCACAGCATTGCAGGGCAGGGATGGAGTGGCAGTGGGACGGAGTACGTTTTCAAGTACTGCATCCAGCCCAGGGAAGGAGGTGGCAGGGCAACGATGCCTCCTGTGTGCTGCTGATCGAGAATGCCGCCGGGCGGATTCTGATAACAGGGGATATCGAGGCGAAGGCAGAGCGGGTACTGTTGAAAGCCGGGCAGGAGCGACTCAAAACCGATCTGCTTCTGGTACCCCACCATGGCAGCCTCTCCTCTTCGACCAGCGCCTTCGTAGCCGCTACTGCACCCGACTATGCACTCGTGTCATCCGGGTACCGTAACCACTACGGATTTCCGAAAAACGAGGTGGTAGACCGCTGGAGAGGGCAGGGTGCTCGCGTCCTCAATACCACCTGGTCCGGAACCATCCAGTTCCGACTGATCCCCGGCCGTGGCATATCCGGTCCAACCCTTTACCGCTGTCAACATCGGCGCTACTGGAATGCCCGATCAGCGGCAGCGACCTGCATGGAATGAACGCTGTACTCATTTTTCCCGGGCGCCGGATACAGTATGATATGCGGCAGGGCTGACCGGGTGGTCGCGCATGCTTTACCGGGGTAGTCCCAGGAGCTTTTGCCCCGCATCCTACACAAGGAGCAATGCAAGGTGTTTGAACTGGTAAAAGCCGGCGGTTGGTTGATGTTACCGATCATCGCCTGCTCCGTCGTGGCCATGGCCATCATCGTGGAACGGCTCTGGATGCTGCGCAGAAGCCGGGTGGTCCCCAACAATCTGCTGGCACAAGTATGGCACATGCACAGCAAGGGAAAGCTTAGCAGTGCCCACATCTCAACGGTCAGGGACGGTTCCCCTCTGGGACGCATACTGGCGGCGGGCCTGGTGAACAGACGCCACTCCCGGGAGGTGATGAAAGAGTCGATCGAGGATGTGGGGCATCAGGTGGTGGCCGAACTGGAATGCTACCTCAACACCCTGGGCACCATCGCTTCCATCACACCGCTGCTGGGGTTGTTGGGCACCGTGATCGGCATGATCAAGGTGTTTGCTGCCATCACCACCGCCGGGGTAGGCGATCCGACGGTACTGGCCGGTGGTATATCCGAGGCCCTGATCACCACGGCTGCAGGTCTCTCGGTGGCCATTCCCAGTTTCATGTCTCATCGCTATTTCACCGGGCGGGTGGATCAACTGGTGATGAAGATGGAGGAAGAGGCGTTGAAGATGGTGGAAGTGATGCAGGGCGAAAGAGAGCAGGCGGTGGAGTAGGGTGCCGTGAATCTTCGTCCCCGGCGCAGAGAACTGCCAGACCCGAACCTGACACCCTTGATCGATGTGGTGTTTCTGCTGTTGATTTTCTTCATGGTATCCACCACTTTCGATAAAGAGGCACGGATCAGGATCGAGTTGCCTGAGGCCAGCACCAACGATGAGCAGGTGGAAGAGAGCGAGGTCCTCAATATCACGGTGGATGCCCGAGGTCGCTATTATGTCAACCAGCGGGAAGTGGTAAACAGAGAGACCGACACACTGAAACGTGCTATACGCAAAGCAGCGGGTGACAGAAAGGGGCTGCCGGTCATTATCATGGCCGATGCGAAAGCAACCCATCAGTCGGTCATCCGAGTGATGGATGCCGCCAGCCAACTCGGTTTCGTACACATGACCTTTTCCGCCAAGCAACCGGTTTCGGGAGACTGAATGGATAAAAAATTACTGGATATACTCGTTTGCCCTGTCTGCAAAGGGAAGCTTATCTACGATAAGAAGGCCAAAGAACTGATCTGCCCGGCAGACCGGCTGGCGTTTCCGATCAGGGATGACATCCCGGTGATGCTGGAGGAGGAGGCACGTGAGCTTGCGGCAGATGAGGATCTTCCATGAAATTCAAAATCGTCATACCTGCACGCTACGCCTCGACACGGCTACCGGGTAAACCACTGCTGGAGATTGCCGGAAAGCCAATGATCCGGCACGTGTTCGAACGGGCAAAAGAGAGCGGTGCGGAAGAGATCGTGGTGGCAACCGACGACGCGCGCATTGCCGATGTTGCAGAGGGATTCGGCGCCGAAGTCTGCTTGACCGGAGTTTCCCACACGAGTGGAACAGAGCGTATCGCGGAAGTGGTCGAGCAATTTAAATGGGCGGACGATACCATCGTGGTCAACTTGCAGGGTGACGAACCGACCATGCCGGCGGCGCTGCTCACGCAGGTGGCCCGGGATATGGACACCCACCCCGACGCGCAGATAACCACGCTGTCGGCACCGATCACGGAGCGGGATATGCTGTTCGATCCCCACGTCGTCAAGGTGGTGACGGACGGCAACGGATACGCCCTCTATTTCAGCCGTGCACCCATCCCCTGGCACCGTGACGAATTCCTGCATCAGGATCGGCCGTTGCCGGCCAGTGTCGGGTTCTCCCGACACATCGGCCTCTACGCCTACCGGGCCGGGTTCCTGGAAAGGTATGTCAACTGGCCACCGGCATCGATCGAGCAGGCGGAGTCCCTGGAGCAGTTGCGAGTGCTGTGGCACGGCGACAAGATCCATGTCAGTGAAGCGCACCAGGAACCGGGCCATGGTGTCGACACCCGGGAAGACCTGCACCGGGTTGAAAATGCTTTTCTACATCGATAATACTTTAAATAATATAGATAACCTATTGAAATAATGGCTATCATAAGAGTTCTATTTTGTTGCATGGGCAATATATGCCGGTCACCCACTGCGGAGGGGGTATTCTCCAGCCTGGTTGAAAGGGAGGGCCTTTCCGACCTTATCGAAGTGGATTCTGCGGGCACGCACGCCTATCACGTAGGGGAACCACCGGATCAACGGGCCCAGGAGACAGCTCAGCGACGGGGAGTCGACCTCCGCTTTCAACGGGCTCGTCGGGCGCGTAGCGAGGATTTTGTTGAATACGACTACATCGTGGCCATGGATCAGGACAACTACCATCACCTGTTCGCCATCTGTCCCGACGGCCTGGAGGACAAGATCCATCTGCTGATGGACTATGCGCCGGAGTTCCGGACTCGGGAGGTCCCCGATCCTTACTATGGCGGCACCTCTGGATTCGAAAGGGTATTCGATATGGTGGAAATGGCATCGACGGCTCTGCTTGCCGAGGTCAAGCGCCGCCATTTCTGAGTCGCTTCAGTTTTAGTCAGGGCAAACGAAAAAATGGCCGCGGATTGACGCGGATTACACACGGATGTTGTTATGGCTTTGATACACGAAACCTACTATTGGAACAGCTTTTGAAGTCTATAGCCGCCATTCTCATGACCACGTGAACGGTTACCTGGTAATAACCTGTAATTTCAGTGAGATGCGCACCTAACAAAACCTATATTCTATGGCTTCTTCAGTAGTGATCGTGGGTCTTGGATATGTAGTTGGTCATTTCCACGTACTGCATGTTCATGCGGCGCAGTATGCCGTGCACCGTGCGAATGATGGCACGCATCACCCGATAGACGATCTCGGGGTCCGTTTCCAGGAATGCCTCCAGATCTGCACGGGAGAGGGCAATCACCTCGCAATTTCCGATCGCCTTCAGATCTGCCGTGTGGGGCAGATCATCGATGAACCCCAGTTCACCCGCCATATCACCAATCCTCAGCAATTGCAACGTAATGTGATCGCCGCCGCCAATGCTCTTGGATACCTCAAGGGTCCCGTCAACGACGATAAACAGATCATCGTTGCGGTGTCCTTCCTCGATCAGTACATCTCCATCCCGCAAACAGAAGAGTCGCACAGATTGGGTAAGTGTGTGGCACTGTTCTTCAGAAAGTTCATTCCCGAGCGGAGAGTTGATGATTACGGATGCTTCGGCGGCAGAAGGGATTGTCGATCCAGCAGATTGTTCATTCATGGTTTTTCCTGCAGATATTGCTTCTCAAGATATTGGTATCAGTTTATCGGACCTTTATCACTCATAAGTAGCGAAACAGACAATTAGTTGACTGGTGTCAAATCCAAAAGCGAATAGCATTGCAGTTTCTGTTATCCCTCAAGAAACCAGGGACCATAGCTAGTCCGTAAGTGATTGATAACTGGCGATAGACATCCGCTGATGTTCGAAAAGTCGAGACATTGTGCCGGCAATGAAAGTCGAGACTGGCGACGGATCGGCAACAAGAATCGAGACTCAAAATTCCAGCAGCAATGAAACCAAGGACTCTGCGAGAGCGGCTTAGGACGTGGCACATACGCGCAAGCGTCACCAACGTCTCGAGGTCATCACCCTTGGACATCAGCTGAGTCGCCCGACGCACGACCCACAACCCGTGAAAGTCCCGGGCTATGGCCGCTCCCGCGAAGTGCTGGCGACTGTTCAGATGGTGATGCTCAAGCCCCTGAAGTGCCCGATCCGGGTGATTTGGTTTTTTTCCCAAGACCCGCCTGGTATGTTCCGAGGATTTTTCGCGGGTTTGGCCGTAACCGCTCGTTCCGCCGCGAAATTCTTTCGTCACCACCGTGCTGCACATGGTACTGTGATTCTTGGGCCGCTCAAATCCAAAAAACGGCTCTTAGATTCAACTCGTTCAAAAACACAATTCTACTCCGAGAACCTCGTAGGCTTGGCAGCCGCCCAATTTGAGCGCTAATCCAGCCCACCCGTCTTTTAACCAATTCACGGCGGGGCGTCTTCGCCGAACAGGTGTTTGTATTCACTCGCATAGTCCTTTGGGCGATCGTCGATGTAGCTCCAGTACG
>JAUXBK010000049.1 GCA_030619405.1 Sedimenticola sp.
ACTCAAAATCATCTCCATAATTAGACAGGATTAACATGATTTTCAGGATTTACAGGAATACATTGTACGAAAGACCTGTAAATCTTGAGCAATCTTGTTAATCCTGTCATTTTTTTGTGCCGGTAACGGACTATACTCGTTGCAGAGTGTCCAATTTTCGTCTGAAAATATGTTTTTTTATTAAACCTCAATGAGTTACATGTCCATGATCTAATCATGGTGTTGAGGTCTGGATAGACTGTAATAGTCTGATTGTTATCTTGTTTTTCCTAGTACCTAGTACCTGTATTTACCTAGTACCTGCTCTATACCCTCCCCGATCATCCCGTCCCGCGTATGGCGGATCCTCAGGGCATAGGCCTCGACCCCTTGCTCCACTACCTCTGACAGGCGTGCGGTATAGGCCGGGTCGATGTCGGCGGCGGCTGAGAAGCCGTTGCCTTCGGGACGGTTGAGTGCAAACAGGATCACACCACGGATACCCCGTTCCACCGCCGCGAGCAACAGATCGAGGTGTTTCAGCGCCCGCACGCTCACGGCATCCGGAAACCGCAGGTACTCCCCATCCAGCAGCGTCACGTTCTTCACCTCCACCAGAGCATCTGGGACTGCACCGTCGCTCAGCAGCAGATCGATGCGGGAACGGGGATGGCCGGGTACCGGGTAGGAGACCTCCCGTTTCAGCTGCGCATATCCAGTCAGTGGGGGAACCCGCCCCTCCAGCACCGCCTCGGCCACCACCGCATTGGTGCGACCAGTATGCACCCCCACCCACCCGGCTCCCATATCCACCCGTTCCAGGGTCCAGGCCAGCTTGCGTTTCGGGTTGTCGCTGAAACTGATCTCCGCCGGCGCGCCGGGTTCCCAGCAGCCCTTCATGCTGCCCGTGTTCGGGCAGTGAACGGTAACGACGCTCCCGTCGGCCAGTTCCACATCTGCAAGGAAGCGCTTGTATCTTCGCACCATGCGAACGGGGGTGAGTGGTGGTAACTGCATACGACTTCTCCCGGTGGATTTGGTATAACCTTAAAATGATTGGATAAATGCAGGGAGAACCTCGTTATGAAGTACCCGTTCTGGCTTGCGGTCTGCTGTATCGGACTGCCGTTATCTCTGGTTATTGCGGACAGCAGCAATCCGCCACCCGGCGAATCCTATCAGCCGGCAGACACCCACAGCGGCTGGAATATTCCCCCCAACCCCACTCCCGCCGGCCCGATGCCTTATCCGGAAAACAGCGGGCAGTGGCGGGATCACTCCGCCTATCAGCCCGGCTATCAGTATGGGAGCGCTCCCGGATCGGGGAAGTCCACCTATGATATGCACACTCCACCCCGGCGCTACAACTTCCGTCCCCTCGGCTCGGCCGGTTGGCAGGGAGCTGCTCCTTTCGACCATTACGCTCAACCGAATCACCCCGGCCCAGGCGGCTGGACCCGACCGCCTGTCGGGCAGTGGCGTAACAATGGGTTTTCCGGCAACTACCCGGGTCCCGGCTATGGCTACGGGACGGGTCAGAGCTACGGAATACCCTATGGGATGGGCCAGGCCTATGGTGCGCCCTACGGTTTTGGATCGGGCCAGAGCTACAACCCGCCCTATCCACCCTATGGCTACCGGGGAGCCACAGACTACGGTTACCCGCCACCGCCCTCCTATGCGGAACGGATAGCCGCACCCGGTTACGGCTCAGACCTCGGGTACGGATACGGCCATCCATCGGCCGACTACAGTCAGCCCTACCACAGCTTCGGACCCGGACCGCATGCGTTCTACCGGGATCTTCCGGATCTGCCGATCTATCCCTCTCAGCAGTTGGAGTCTGAGTACGGTCTCCCCTGGACGACTGAGGGAGTTAGTGATACACCGCTGCCGGTACCCGACGCACGGAGAGAAGCGCCGGCGGGTTCGAAACCCCCGACCTCCAGCTATGAGGAGCTGTCAAAAAAATATGGCATTCCCCCCGCACCCGGACAGGGGGCCTCTGCCCCATATCCCCCCGTGCCTGCGGAAAAACCTGCGGCTCTGCCTGCTGTAACCGCACCGGAACCGGAGGAACCCGACCCGCTGGAGGTGCCGGCACCTGCCCAGGATAGTTTCAGCCCGCCACCCCCTGCAACCGCTGCCGCACCCACGGAAACGACGGAAGAAGGGGCGGCGCCCGCTTCACCCTCGCCGGACGAAATCACGGCAGCCCCGGCCAAACCGGAGGAGCAGGAACCTCTACTCCAGGTTCCAACGCCGGAAACCGCGCCCGTACCCTCCCGATCTACTGAAGAGGAGTCGCTGGAACTGGATCAGCCGCCACCTCCGGAAGCCAGCGTGCCAGCTTCCCTGCCGGTAACGCCAAGGGCTGAATCATCTGGTTGAAAAACCCTGCAGGGTCTGCGCCGGCACGGGTTCACAAGTAACCCCACTGACCCGCGCCGCCGGGGGCCCCTTGGTCAACCAGGCCTTGAGCTGGCCGATGGCGGCCGGCTTTCCGCACGCCAGCACTTCCACCCGCCCGTCCGGGTGATTTCTCGCATATCCCTGGATCCCCAACTGGACCGCCTGCTGCCGGGTAGCGGCCCTGAAGAAGACCCCCTGCACCTTACCGGATACCATGCAGCGCACACAGATCGTCATATCTCTATCCTCTCGAACGGAGTGAATTATTCGCCTGTCAGCGATCCTTCTTCGGGTGTTTTGCGATGAAGGTCTCGATCATCGACCCGTTCACCGGGCCGACCTGCCGGGCCATCACCTCACCTTCCGGTGAGACCAGGTAGGAGGTGGGCAAAGCGGGCACCGCACCCAGCTGCGTCTTCCGGGCAGGCCCGGAGCGCAGGATCGGATAGCTGAGAAACTGCTCTTCCACGAAGGCCCGCAGCTTTTCCGGCTCGATCTGCTCCATATTCACCCCCACGACCACCGCATCCTTCTCCTTGTGATTATCGTGGAACACCTCCAGTTCCGGCAGCTCCTCCAGACAGGGGGGGCACCAGGTGGCCCAGTAGTTGACCAGAACCCACTTGCCCCGAAATTCGGAGAGGTGGCGCTGTTTGCCGTCGAGATCCGGGAGGGTGAAATCCACCGGCTCGGCCATAGCTCCCAGTGACAACAGCAGTCCGGACAACAGAGCCAGTGGTTTAGGTTGCATCATGGGTCCTGGGTAACGGGAAAGAAGCCGATGATAAGCGCCTTGGGGGAATTCGCCAACCACTGTTTCCCCTAGGAGGCTGTCCGAGAATAGAGAACCTACTCGGCAACTGCTCCATGCGTTGCTCTACCTCCTGCATCCCTGCAGTCGTGCGGGAAACCCATTTTGGTCAGATTTCCCGATTAAATTCGTTAAATATGTCCAATATTCGCCTCATTTAATCGAAAAATCTGACTCAAAATGGATTCCCCTCGCTACGACCGCCATGGATGGCGGAAGTGCCGGTTTTGCAGGAGCAATAAACCGGCCGGTTCCTATTCTCGGACAGGCTCCTGGTAGATTTAACCGGATACTCAGCTTGGATATCTCGCTGCCGCTGGCCTTCACTGTGGGACTCTTCAGCACCGTCCACTGTGTTGGCATGTGCGGCGGCATCATGGGCGCCCTGAGTTACGGTCTCCCCACTGAGATCCGTCAGGACACCAGTCGCTTCATGGCATTTCTGATGGCCTACAATACCGGCCGTATTCTCAGTTACACGGCAGCGGGTGCCCTCATGGGTTCGCTCGGGAGCCGCCTGCTGGAACTGCTCGGCCCGGGCCAGGGGCATCGCTGGCTGCAGTGGGGGGCAGCCCTGATCGTAGTCCTGATCGGGCTCCACGTTGCCGGTTGGCTGCCGCGCCTGGCTCAGGTAGAGCGGATCGGGGTGCCACTCTGGCGCCGGCTGGAACCCCTGGGACGCCGGTTGATGCCGGTGGTCAACCTGCCCCAGGCTGTTGCCTATGGGCTGATCTGGGGCTGGCTGCCCTGTGGTCTGGTCTACACCATGCTGCTATCCACCGCCACCCGGGTGGGGCCTTTCGATGGTGCCCTGTACATGATGGCATTCGGTCTGGGCACCCTGCCGGCGGTGTTTGCCACCGGCTTCCTGGCGGCACGCCTGTATCGTTTTGCCCGAAGACCTTATCTCCGTGAGGCAGTTGGGGTTATCATTATACTATTGGGTTTACTTACACTCTGGTTTCCCGAGCTGCTGGATGTGGCAGCAAGGGGCGGTGGTCAGGCAGGGGTTGGGTCATGAACGAGATGTCATCGAATCTATTGGGTAACTCGCCGGAATTCCTGCGTGTTCTTCACGCGGCGAGGATGGTGGCCGGGACCGATGCCACGGTCGTTCTGCACGGTGAACCGGGCACGGGCAAGGAGCGGATGGCTCGGGAGATACATACGGTCAGCCGGCGTCGGGAACGGCCTTTCGTGGCCATTGGCTGTGCCGGCACAGCGGTGTCGGAACTGGAGCAGGCGGCACAGCAGAGTGCTGCAGCGGTGCCAGGACAGGGCGGGACCCTGTTTCTGAAAGAGGTGGCGGAACTGTCTACCGAGGCCCAGACGTGGCTGCTCCATTTCCTTGATTCCCGGGATGCGGGCAGATCAGGGCAGCCGGACCTGCGGGTGATTGCCTCTTCGAGCCAGGATCTCCAGGCGAGAGTGGATGCGGGTGCGCTGCGCGAAGATCTCTTCTACCGTCTCTACGTGGTACCCATCGAGCTGCCACCACTGCGGGAACGTCAGGACGACGTGGTGCTGCTGCTGAAACAGCTTACCGTCGAACGGGCCGCTTTTCATGGCCGTCGTGCACCGCGCTACTCAGTCACGGCGCGTAATCTGCTCAAATCCTACGCCTGGCCGGGTAACGTGCGGGAACTTCGCAATTTCTGTGAGCGCATGGTGATCCTGATGGCCGGCAACATGGTTCAGCCGGATAATCTGCCGCTGGAGATGCGGCGGGGCTCCGCGCAGCAGGGTAAGCAATCCCGCTTCGTACTGCCGGCCGAAGGTATCGATCTGCTGGCCCTGGAGGGGGAGATGATACGCCAGGCCCTGGGCATGACCGGTGGCAACCGCAGCAAAGCGGCGCGGTTGCTGGGAATCAGCCGGGATACCCTGCTCTACCGGATCCAGAAACATGCAATAGGGAGCTGAGAAGGTATGCAGACACTGACCGACCGGGTGTTGCGGCCTGAAAGCACCTGGGAGGTAACCGTTCACTCCCCCTGTCGTTTTGAACCCCTCACCCTAACCCTCGACTTTGGCATCCTGCGTCGCTCTACCTCCTCCATCCATGGAGTCGTCTCCCTGAGGGAGAGGGGATTTGAGGAGGGGGGAGTGAACGGTTACCCTGGGAGGGCCGGTCGGAATACCGGGATAAGGTGAACGAACTGTCCCGTTTTTTCCAGGAGAATTTTGCACAGTTCGAGGGGGTGGTCTCACCAGAGGTTCGGGACGCCGGGCCGGTACTACTCGCCTGAATGGGGGAACCCTCTCTCGATAAGAACATAGAAAAAACCGGAAAAGCTTTCTCGCGCAAAGACGCAAAGGCGCAAAGAAAAAACAAAAAACAGATGATGGCTGATTATTTCAGTGTGTTGCACTGGGATTCGTGCCACAGAATAGCTTTACTGCCAATTGTTGATCAGTGGGGCATGTGGCTGTGTCGACCATCAGGCAGTCGATCAACTGTGATACCTTGAAAGATCACCAGCAATAACCAGTATTTATCAGATTTTATTTTTCGAGGGTTTTCTTTGCGTCTTTGCGCCTTTGCGCGAAAAAGTTTTTAGATAAAGAGCTCATGCCTGCTTCGATCCACCCATGCATTCCGGGGAGTCGGGGGCCTTTCCGCCCTTGTCGAACCACTCCCGGGGGGTCATGGTATGCAGGGCGAGTGCGTGCAGCCCGGCGTCGAATTCAGCCTTGAGCAGGGCGTTGATCTGACGGTGGCGCTTTACCAGGGGTTCCCCCTGAAACCGGTCGCTGACCACCACCACCCGGAAATGGGACTGTGCATCTTCGGGTACGCTGTGCATGTGGCTCTCATCCGTCACCTCCAGGTGCAGGGGGGCGAGGGTTTTGCGGATCTCCGTTTCGATCGTCTGTCGTCTGTTCATGGATTCATTTTACTGAGCTTTTACGTAACTGTGGTTCTGCCTTTGCCGGGGTCAGCCGGTATGGTCCTGCTTTTCCGCACAACTCACGCAATACTCGGAGTAGGGGAGCACCTCCAGTCTGGCCTCGGGAATAGGCTCTCCGCAGGCCGCACAGATACCGTATTCGCCGGCGTCGATGCGGCTCAGGGTACGGTTGATCTGTTTCAGCTCCTGGCGGCCCGCCTTGCCCAGGGCATCCACTACCTCTTCGTTCTCCCGCTCCACTGCCTGCTCGGAAAAATCCGAAGGCAGCGGTCCGTCGCTGTGCCGCACCTCCCGGGTGATCTGGTTCAGGCGCCGGTTCAGCTGTTCCCGGTGATCCAGGAGCTGCTCTCTGATCTCTCGATACTCAATCATGTTCTCTATCCATCTTCCTTCGGGGCCTGCTGGCGGCAGCGGGGGCAGAGTCCATACAGTACCATGCTGTGGTCCTCGATATCGAAACCCGCCTCACCGGCGATCTCCCGCTGTCGGGATTCGATCACCTCATCATAGAACTCCTCTACCTGGCCGCAGCGTACACAGACGAGATGATCATGATGGCTGGCACAGGCCAGTTCGAACACGGCCCGGCCGCCCTCGAACTGCAGCCGATGGATCAGCCCGGCCTGTTCACACTGGGTCAGCACCCGGTAGATGGTGGCGACACCAATCTCTTCGTCGTGCTGCAGCAGCAGTCGGTAGATCTCTTCGGCACTGGCGTGCTGTCCGGCGCTCTTCTCCAGGGTCTCCAGGATCTTGATCCTCGGGAGGGTGACCTTCAGCCCAGCCTGTTTGAGTTTTTCCGGTATTTCGTCCACGAAGCGTTTCCATTGTATCAGGGAAGGCTCATCGGTGCGGTTTCCCCTTTCATAGCAAGATTATATCACTCAGCCGGACCACAGGGGCGATCATGGAATAGTGCTATGATGCAGCCCATTGAATAAAGATGAACTCTGGAGAGCGCCTGCCGCTAGGAGCTTGTCCGAGAATAGGAACCGTAGCGAGGGGAATCCATTTTGAGTCAGATTTTTCGATTAAATGAGGCGAATATTGACCATATTTAACGAATTTAATCGGGAAATCTGGCTAAAATGGGTTTTCCGCAGTAGGTTCTCTATTCTCGGACAGGCTCCTAGATAACTGAAGGGGATGAATATGCTGGAGATCCGGCCGATTCCGGCCTTCGATGACAACTACATCTGGTTGCTGCAGCGCCCGGGTCACACGGCTGTGGCAGTGGTCGACCCGGGGGATGAAGAGCCGGTGCTGGAGCGCCTGCGGCAGGATGGCCTGACCCTGGCAGCGATAATGATCACCCACAAACACGGGGATCACACCGGTGGTATCCAGGCGCTGGTGCAGGCCTTTCCCGATATACCGGTGTACGGCCCTGCCCATGAACCGATCAAAGGGGTGACACGACCGCTGACTGAGGGCGACCGGGTGGAGATCCCGGGTATTGGGTCCACCATGACGGTGATGGAGGTGCCCGGGCACACGGAAGGGCATATCGCCTACCTCGGTGAGGGCGCGCTGTTCTGTGGCGATACCCTGTTCGCCGGCGGCTGCGGCCGGGTGTTCAGTGGCACCCACCGGCAGTTGCACCGGTCGTTGCAGCGGATCGCCGCTTTGCCGCCAGAGACCCTGGCCTACTGCGCCCATGAATATACCCGCGCCAACCTGGGGTTTGCCCGCTGGGTGGAACCGGACAACCCAGGATTGCTGCAGCGCATCGGGGAGACCAATGCAACCCGTACCCGTGGGGAGCCCACGGTCCCCTCCAGTCTGGGGCTGGAGCGGGAGACCAACCCCTTTCTGCGTACCGGCGAGCCGACAGTGATCGCCGCAGCGGAGCGTTATGCAGAAAAGAAACTCACCTCGGGCGAAGCGGTGTTTGCTGCCATCAGAGAGTGGAAGGACCGGGAGTATGACTGAGATGCTGAAAGAGATACTGATCAAAAATGCCCGAATGGTGAACGACGGCCGTATCCTGGAGGGGGACCTGCTGATTCGCAATGGCAGGATCGAACGGATAGACCCCGCGATTCCGGCCGGTGAGTCGACCCGGGTGCTGGAAGCGGACGGCCGTACCCTGATGCCGGGGATGATCGATGACCAGGTCCACTTCCGGGAGCCGGGTCTGACCCGCAAGGCAGATATGCGAAGCGAGTCCCGGGCGGCGGTGGCCGGTGGTATCACCAGCTTTATGGACATGCCCAACACCGTGCCCCAGACCATCAGCCTGGAGGCGCTGGAGGCGAAATACACACTGGCCGCAGAGCGGTCACTGGCCAACTGCAGCTTCTACCTGGGGGCCACCAACGACAATCTGGCAGAGATTCAGGCCCTGGGGCCGAATCAGACCTGTGGTATCAAGGTGTTCATGGGGGCCTCCACCGGCAATATGCTGGTGGATCGGGTGGAGATCCTGGAGGCGATCTTCCGGGATGCCCCAGCCCTGCTGGCCACCCACTGCGAGGACACACCGACCATCGAAAAGAACGAGGCGGTCTACCGGGCGAAGTACGGTGAAGAGGTGCCGATGGAGTGCCACCCGCTGATTCGCAGTGCCGAGGCCTGTTATCGCTCCTCCTCGCTGGCGGTGGAGCTGGCAAAGCGCCACGACACCCGGCTGCATGTGCTGCACCTGACCACCGCCCGGGAGCTGGATCTGTTCGAGGCGGGCCCGCTGGCGGGGAAGCGCATCACCGCCGAGGCCTGCGTGCACCACCTCTTTTTCGATGATCGGGACTACGAACTCAAGGGGAGCTTCATCAAGTGCAACCCGGCGATCAAGCGCCAGGAGGACCGGGACGCCATCCGCCAGGCCTTGGTGGAGGACCGGATCGATGTGATCGGCACCGACCATGCCCCTCATACCCTGGAAGAGAAGCTCAACACCTACTTCAAGGCGCCGGCCGGGCTGCCCCTGGTGCAGTGGGCGCTGCCAATGGTGCTGGAGCTTCATCACAACGATCTGATCTCACTGGAACAGCTGGTGGAGAAGATCGCCCATGGTCCGGCCCGGCTGTTTGGTATCAAAGAGCGGGGTTATCTGCGGGAGGGTTACTGGGCGGATCTGGTGCTGCTGGACCTGAACAGCCCCTATCGGGTGGAACGGGAGGCGGTACTCTACAAATGTGGCTGGTCGCCGCTGGAAGGCTCCCGCCTCCGCTCCCGGGTGGTCACCACCTTCGTCAACGGCCAGGTGGCCTACCACGAGGGTCGGGTGAATGAGGCAGTGCGAGGGCGGCGCCTGGAGTTCGATCGTTAAGCGCCTCCCCCACCGCCCCCTTGTCCACCCCCTCGAAAGCCAGCACCCGGAAGCTGGACCCCGGGTGCTCCCGGTGCAGGGTATCGGCGATGTACTGGGCCAGGTTTTCCACCGTGGTATCGCCCTCCAGCAGGCGGCAGCGTGAGCGGGGCAGTGTCAGTTCGAATACACCCTGGCTGGCGCTGTAGCCAAAGCGGCAGTATTCGATCCCATCTCTGGAAAACGTTTCCCGCAGGTCCGAGCGGCTGGCCAGATAGATGTCGCGCCACCGGTCCGCCCACTGCTGCTCGAGGGTCCTGTTTCTCTGACCATTTTCGATGATGTGGAGGCGGGATCTGTGGCCATGGGTGATGCGCTGGCAGTTGCCCGCATGCTGCTTGAGGCCGTGGCTGTAGCGGTACCAGGCGCCATCGATCTGCTCCCGGTGCAGATGCAGCCCGACCCGGCGTACGTTCGCCGGCAGCAGTGGCTGCAGTGTTTCGGTGATGGCCGCCGTCAGGCTCTCCGTGCCCACCCGCTCTGCTGCGATGGTCCGGATGGAACTCGCAGGCGCACGCAGCAGAATCTCTTCACCGGAACGGGTCTGGAATCGGACTTCGCACGCCTGCTCCGATTGCTCCACATGGCACCGGTGGTACTCCCCCGGGATCAGCAGCCGGTGGTCGAACCGGTCATCGATGATCTGCTTTACCTGCTTTTTTACCTCAGCGAAATCGAGCACCATCCCCTGTTCATCCAGTGCCCCTTCCAGCTCGATGTCGACCAGCCAGCTCTCTCCCAGCAGCCCGAGTTCCGGGTGCAACAGCGAGGCGTCGATGACGGTCAGTCGGTTTACGAACAGGATCGGCATGGGCTAGTGTGGTGTAACGAATAAAGCTAGTACAGCAAATGCTAAGTCCCTGCGAACAGAATGTAGGTTGGATTAGGTGCGCATCTCACTGATATTTCAGGTTATCACATACTTATGAGCGCGCCGTAATCCGACACCCTGATATCTCATACTTAGTATTTGCTGTACTAGTGCTTCAGTCTGACCGTAAAATAGCGGGGTTCTGCCTCATCGGTAAAAATCACCTCCCCGGTCTGGGAGCGTGACTCGTCGTGCTCGAGGATGTCGAGCGTTGGGACACCCTCTTTATCCACACCAAACTCGGAAAAGCCAACCTGGACACCATCCCGGTCGAAAAGGATGATCTGGATATGAGGGTGTATCGGGGTCAGCGCCAGATTGTCCATCACCAGCTTGTATTCATAGTGTTTCTTACTGTTTTTTCCCCGCTTCCCGGAAATTGAAAAGACGATGTTTCTGGCATAGTCCTGATTCAAGGTGAACACCTTGTCGAATTCCAGAGGCAGAAGGTGGGGCAGTCTGGATTTGACCAGCGCCGCTATTTCAAGCTCCATGTCTACCAGCTTTGGTTCCAGCTCGGCCAGTCTGCGGGCCTGTTTCCCCTCCTTGACCAGAAGATCGGACATATCCCGACCACAGCTATCCAGTTTGAAGGAGAGAATCACCGCGGTGACCGTCATCAGAAACAGGCCCAGGGAAAGACCCACGATGATACGAGTCCGGATCTTTGAGCGATGCTGTCTCGAGCCGCGGCTGCTCTGCCGCATACTGTTGTCGTTCACGTCGGGTTCTCCCGCCTCTCTCGATGGTTGGGTGATCACAATGGGTTAAAAGCCCCCGCTCCCACAGGGAGAGGGTTGGGGTGAGGGGATCAAGATGAGATGTAACGCCTGATTTCTATGGAGCCGATGGGCGGATTCGAACCGCCGACCTACGCATTACGAATGCGTTGCTCTACCAACTGAGCTACATCGGCACGGGAAGGAGGGGGAGTATAAAGAAACCCGGGGCGGGGAACAACACCCGCGCCCGGTCCGGCCTACGCCTTGTTACCTAGGTATTATTCGTTGTGCGCAGGTGGATGACCACCTCCACCCGGTCGATCTCGGTCCCTTCCGGCAGGGTGTCGGGCAGGGAGATCTCCAGTTGGCCATCGGGTATGTCACTCAGTTCCTGGGTCTCGGGGTTGTAGAAGTGGGCGTGGCTGTGGGTGGTGGAGTCGTAGAAGGCACGGCTGGCGTCGACCGTCAGTTCCTGTATCAGCCGGTGGCGGGTGAACAGGGCGAGGGTGTTGTAGATGGTCGCCTTGGAGACCGGCTTGCCGGTGGCATTGGTCAGGGCGAGCACCTGGTCGGCGGAGAGGTGCTGAGGGCGCGCCAGCAGCACCGTCGCTATCTTGATGCGCTGAGCGGTAGGGGTGATGCCGTGGCTGCGCAGCAGACGCACAACTCCCCTTCTCTGATCCGGATCGTAGCTGGCTTCGTTCATAATGCCATGAATTATATCAGAAACGGGCGAAAATCAGAAGACAGAATTCAGCGTCGAGAAAGCAGCCCGGTAGGGTGGGCACCTCTTTTGTGCCCACGCTGAATAACGGTATGCGTTCACGAACAAAAAAATGGCCGCGGATTGGCGCGGATAAAATGCGGATTTTACCTTAGAGACACTCTCCAGCAGACCTGGGTCGAGTCGCATATGCACCTTTATGGCACAGCCGGCGACAATACCTCCGATTTCATTCTCAGTTTTCTCTTCTTCTCCGTGTCTCCGTGACTCCGTGTGAGAACGTTTTTTTCTTACCGAGGTATGGGTAACGGCATGGCCAATGGTGGGCATAAACGGCATGGCCTACGTAGGGTGGGCACGTTTTTTTGTGCCCACGCTGAATAACTGATCCCGCTCTGCCTCCAGCCGGTACGGGGCAGGTGGCAGGATCGGCTCCCGCCCCAGGATCAGGTCCGCCATCAGGCGGGCGGAGGCCGGGGCCAGCACTACGCCGTTTCTATAATGTCCAGCATTGATATAGAGGCCCTCGATACCCGGGACTGGGGTGATAAACGGGATCCCGTTCGGTGAGCCCGGCCGCAGCCCCGCCCAGTGGTGCTCGATGGGGGCGGTTTCGAGCACGGGAAAGCGGGAAACCGCGATCTGCCGCAGCTCTTCCCGTGCCTGCGCCGTCGTCCGTTTGTCGAAACCCGTCTGTTCCAGGGTGCTGCCGAACAGCACCCGGCCATCCCTTCGGGGGATGACGTAGCGATCCTGCCCCAGGGTGATGCGGGTGATGGCCCCCGGCGGGGTGCGGAACAGGATCATCTGGCCCTGCACCGGCGTCACCGCCAGCCCGATCCCCTGCCGTGCCAGCAGCCGGCCGCTCCAGGCACCGGCGCAGAGCAGCAGGCACCCGGTCGTCATTTCACCCGCGCTGGTGACGACCCGGTCGATGCGGCCGTTGCGGGGAATGATCTCCAGCAGCTCCACCCCCTCCCGGATCTCCACCCCCCGCTGCAGCAGATCCTGGCGCAGCGCCTTCACCAGGCGCGGGTTGCGCACCTGGGCGATTCGGGGCATCCAGATCCCCGGGGCGGAGGGGCTGCGCAGCGCCGGCTCCAGCCGGGCAATCTCTTCCGGTGAGACGAGCTGCAGCCGGGTGCCACTGTCTCCGGCCCATGCCACCGCCGCCGGCTCCTCCGCCGGCGCGAGGGTCAGCAGACCGTTTCGGGTCCATTCCGGGTCGATGCCGGTGTCCGCCGCCAGGGTCTCGGAGAGGGCCTGGTAGCGGGCCTGGCTCCAGCGGGCGAGGGCGGTGATGGAGTCGGCGTAGCGCCAGGGGTAGAGGGGGGAGACGATGCCCCCGCCGGCCCAGGAGGA
>JAUXBK010000096.1 GCA_030619405.1 Sedimenticola sp.
AATCCCCTCTCCCTCAGGGAGACGACTCCATGGATGGAGGAGGTAGAGCGACGCAGGATGCCAAAGCCGAGGGTTAGGGTGAGGGGTTCAAAACGGCAGGGGGAGTGAACGGTTACCGTGCGACCATATTAGAAAAGGACACAGCATTGAAACTGGCGGCAGACCAGCTAGACTGTAGCATATGGTGTTATTCTATGCGTCAGCATCGCCATATCGTTACCCACAACTCTCGCCCATTGTCTCACCTCATCGCCCGCTACGCACTGCCGTTTTTCCTGCTGTTGATGGTGGCCGTGGTGTTGGTGACGGCCTTTCCCGACATCGTCACCTGGCTGCCGGACCAGATGACCCGCGGCTGATTGACTACTGGATTGAAATATCGATGAACCATAGCGAAATTCCTAACGAGACGAAGGGGCTGGGCGGCTCCGGGTGGCAGTTCTGGATCGATCGGGGAGGCACCTTTACCGATCTGGTGGCGCGGCGACCGGATGGTAGCCTGCTGACCCACAAACTGCTGTCGGAAAACCCGGGGCAGTACCAGGATGCGGCCATTCATGGCATTCGGGCGCTGTTGGGCATCCCCCAGGGGAATGCCCTGCCGGCCCAGCTGATCGATGCGGTGAAGATGGGCACCACGGTAGCTACCAATGCACTGCTTGAACGGCAGGGCGAGCCGACCCTGCTGGTGATTACCCGCGGTTTTGGTGATGCTCTGCGGATCGGTTATCAGGTACGCCCCGATCTCTTTACCCTCAATATCGAGCTGCCGGAGATGCTCTACAGTGAGGTGCTGGAGATCGATGAACGCATCGGCGCTCACGGCGAGATGGTAACGCCACTGGAGCGAGAGAAGGCGAGAGCCGGGCTGCAACGGGTCTTCGACGGGGGGGTGCGTTCCCTGGCGATCCTGTTTATGCACGGCTACCGCTATCCGGCTCATGAAGTGGCGGTGGCCGGGATCGCCCGGGAGATCGGATTTACCCAGATCTCGGTCAGTTCTGAGGTGAGCCCGCTGATGAAACTGGTCAGCCGGGGCGACACCACAGTGGTGGATGCCTATCTCTCGCCCATTCTGCGACGCTATGTGGAGCAAGTCTCCGGCGAACTGAAGGGTATGGAGGCGTCCGGTGGACGTTTGATGTTCATGCAGTCCAATGGCGGACTGACCGATGCCCACCTGTTTCAGGGTAAGGATGCCATTCTCTCCGGCCCTGCCGGTGGCGTGGTGGGCATGGTGCGTACAGCTGAGCAGGCGGGGTTCGATAAACTGATCGGTTTCGACATGGGGGGTACCTCGACCGATGTGAGCCACTATGCCGGCGAGTACGAGCGTGCCTTTGAAACCGAAGTGGCCGGTGTCCGGCTGCGCGCCCCTATGATGCTGATTCATACGGTGGCGGCCGGTGGCGGTTCCGTTCTCGTGTTCGACGGGTCCCGTTTCCGGGTCGGGCCGGACTCGGCCGGGGCCAGTCCGGGGCCTGCCAGTTACCGCAACGGGGGGCCGTTGACGGTGACCGACTGCAACCTGATGCTAGGCAAACTGCAGCCCAGCCACTTCCCGCCGGTGTTCGGTCCGAACGCCGATCAACCCCTGGATGCAGTTATCGTTACTGAGAAGTTTTCCCGGCTGGCAGGCGAGATAGAAAAGGTGACCGGCAATCGCCGAACCCCGGAACAGGTGGCCGCGGGTTTTCTCTCCATTGCGGTTGAGAACATGGCCAATGCCATCAAACGCATCTCGGTCCAGCGTGGTTACGATGTATCCGAATACACCCTCTGCTGCTTCGGCGGCGCGGGTGGTCAGCACGCCTGCCTGGTGGCCGATTCGCTGGCGATCAAGCGGGTCTATCTGCACCCCTATGCAGGTGTCCTGTCGGCCTTTGGAATGGGGCTGGCCGATCTGCGCCTGATGCGGCAGAGGGCGGTGGAGGCGGTGCTGGAGGAGACGCTGCTGCCGCGGCTCTCCACCGAACTGGATGAGCTGCAGATAGAAGGCGAACGGGCGATGCGCGATCAGGGGGTTCCCGGCGAGCGCATCCGCTGCCATCGCAAGCTGCACCTGCGCTATCAGGGGTCGGATACCGCCCTGGTAGTCGGTTTTTCTGAGCGTGAAGCGGTGGTCGCGGCATTTGAGAAGGCCCATAGACAACGCTTTGGTTTTATCACTCCGGAGAAGCCGCTGATCGTCGAGGCGGTGCAGGTGGAAGTGATCGGTCCGGGAGACGCACCGGATCTGGAGACTGTCCGAAGCGACGTTGTGTCGACGTTGAATCCCGTTGCAACCTACGACACGGTGATGGAAGGTCGGCTGTGGTCGACCCCGTTCTATCAGAGGGACGAGCTGCCGACCGGAACACCGTTACAAGGGCCGGCAGTGATCATAGAGCGTAACGGTACCATCGTTGTCGAACCGGGGTGGCAGGCCAGGCTGACAACCGGTGATGATATATTGCTCGAACGCTACCTGCCGGTGCCGGACCGGGTGGCGGTAGGTACTCAGGTCGACCCGGTGATGCTGGAGATCTTCAATAATCTCTTCATGTCCATCGCCGAGCAGATGGGAATGGTGCTGGAGAACACAGCGGCCTCGGTCAACATCAAGGAGCGATTGGATTTTTCCTGTGCGTTATTCGATCTGGAAGGCGATCTGATCGCCAACGCGCCTCACATACCGGTGCATCTCGGCTCCATGAGCGAGAGTATAAAGACAGTGATCCGCGAGCGTGTCGGCAGCATGAAGCGGGGCGATGCCTACATCCTCAACAACCCCTACAACGGCGGTACCCACCTGCCGGACGTCACCATCATAAAGCCGGTTTTTGCAGGTTGGGAAGAGAGCGGCGCAGAAAAGGTGGTTTTTTACGTGGCATCGCGCGGTCACCATGCCGATATCGGTGGTAAAACCCCAGGCTCCATGCCCCCAGACTCCAGTCGGGTGGAGGAGGAGGGTGTACTGATCAACAACGTGAAACTGGTGGACCAGGGACGACTACTGGAGACGGAGATACGCAGTCTGCTGGCTTCCGGGCCTTACCCGGCGCGCAATATCGACACCAATATCGCCGATTTCAAAGCGCAACTGGCTGCCTGCGAAAAGGGGATGCAGGCGCTGCTGCGGATGGTGGACCACTTTGGACTGGAGGTGGTTCACGCCTACATGAAGCATGTCCAGGCCAACGCCGAGGAGTCTGTCCGCCGGGTCCTGGATGTGCTCAGTGACGGCGAATTCTGCTACCGGATGGATGATGGAAACCAGGTCTGTGTCCGTATCACCCTGGACCGGGAGGCACGCAGCGCCCGGATTGATTTTACCGGCACCAGTCCTCAGCATCCGGGCAACTACAATGCACCCGCCTCCATCTGCAGGGCGGCAGTACTCTACGTCTTCCGCTCGTTGGTGGATGATATGATCCCTCTTAACGAGGGGTGTCTGAAACCCCTGGAGATGATCATCCCCGTGGGCTCCATGATCAACCCCAAGTATCCGGCGGCGGTCGTAGCCGGGAATGTGGAGACCTCACAGGTGATTGTGGATACTCTGCTGGGTGCGCTTGGTGTTGCTGCGGGTTCCCAGGGCACGATGAACAACTTCACCTGGGGCAATGACCGGTATCAGTATTACGAGACCATCTGTGGCGGTGCGGGCGCCACTGCCGACTCTCCGGGTACCGATGCAGTGCATACGCATATGACCAATTCCCGGCTGACCGATCCCGAGGTGCTGGAGTGGCGTTTTCCGGTGCGTCTTGAGGAGTTCAGTATCCGCAGGAACTCGGGTGGCAGGGGGAAACAGAGGGGTGGCGACGGTACCCTGCGCCGGCTGCGTTTCCTGGAGCCCATGACCGCCAATATGCTCGCCGGTCACCGCGAGGTGCCGCCTTACGGGATCGCCGGCGGAGGACCCGGCAAGGTGGGGGTTAACTATGTGGAGCATGCTGACGGCCGGATCACAAAACTGTCCGCCAAGGGTCAGGTTGAAGTGACACCGGGGGATCTGTTCGTCATCAAGACCCCGGGAGGAGGGGGCTATGGTGGTGAGGGTTAAACAGTATGCAAAATCATTTCCTGATTACCTACGTGTCTAAGCTGGTTTTCAAGCCATTTTCGTCGTAAGTTCTCATGCCAAGTGTCTACAGCAACAGGATCGCATACTGATTTCTATCGAGGTGCCTGCTCTATGACCAGAAGGGTGTCGATCTTCGAGACAGTAACCTTCTGTTTCCTGTCATCGGGCCAGTGGATAAGAAGTTTCTCTACCGAATCGAAATCTCCCAGCCCAAAGGTAACCGGCAGTTCGACCTGAGACATGTAACTTCTTGCAGGCATGACCTCGCGGTATTGCGTGACACCACCGGCGGTCAGCTCGATACGGGCACCATGGGCATCACGATTGGCTGCCACCCCGACGAGTTTTATCCTCAGCCAGTGGTGCCCCAGTTCCTGGTCGTTTCTGAGCAGCACGGCCCGACGGCCGTTCTGTGTGATCAGTATGTCCAGATCCCCGTCTCTATCGATGTCGGCATAGGCCGTGCCGCGGCCAACCATGGGTTGAGACAGGTCGCCGGCATCATTCACCTCGACAAACCGCCTGCTACAGGCCTCCCCGCAGTTCCAGAACAGCTGCGCCGGTTGGGCATAATGCTGGCTCGGCTGTACCTTGTTGATTTCGTGCTCCAGATGGCCGTTGGCATGGAACAGATCGAGGCGTCCATCCAGATCGTAGTCGAAGAAAAAAACTCCAAAGGTGAGTGAAAGGCGGGTTTCACTCCCCACACCCTCCAGCACCGCCTCGTCACCAAAAGGAGCCCCCCTGCCCGACGAAACAAAAAGGGAACTCATTTCATTCGCAAAGTTTCCGACCAGCAGCCCCATTGCCTGGTCATTGCGGTATCGGGCGATATCTATACCCATGCTGCCGGTGGCCTTGCCGTCACGATCATAGGCGATACCTTCAAAGACCCCAATCTCCTGGTAACGGCCATCGCCGATATTCTGGAACAGAAAGTTACGCACCGTATCGTTGGCGATGAAGATATCGACCCGGCCGTCCAGGTCGTAGTCCGCCGGCACGATACCAAGCCCCATGCCCACCGGCACCCCGGAAACCGGGTCCACCACTTTGATTCCAGCGGCCTGAGAGACGTCGCTGAAACGGCCCGCGCCATCGTTGCGATAGAGGGTGCTGTTGGTGCCGGTGAAATGGTTTGGTGCGCCGTAGGCACGACCAAGGCCCATCAGCTTAAAACCGATCTCCAGATCGATCTTACGGGACCACTTGACATAATTGACCACGAACAGGTCCAGGTCACCGTCATTGTCGTAATCCAGGAAAGCGCTGCTGGAACTCCAGTCGGACGCCCGCCCGGCCACCCCTGCCTCCCGGGTCACTTCCCGGAAACGGCCGCCTTCGTTGCGAAACAGCCGGTTCTCTCCCACGGCGCTTACAAAGAGGTCTTGCCATCCATCGTTGTCGTAATCACCAACGGCTACGCCCATGCCGTAGAATGTCAGTTTCAGGCCGGCCTGCCCGGTGACATCCGTGAAGCGACCCTGCCCGTCATTCTGGTAGAGTGCCTGATAGGGCACATCAGCGCCCTCGTGACCCGCCCAGTAACGGGAGTTGACCAGGAACAGGTCTGCATCCCCATCGTTGTCATAGTCGAGAAAGGCGGCCCCGCTGCCGATGGTCTCCGGCATCAGCCGCTCCCCGTAAGCGCCATTCACGTGAACGAAGTCGATGCCTGCCTGTTCGGTGATGTCGGTGAAACGCACAGACGGCGGTCTGTCGACAGCTTTAGATACGACCGGCGTGGACTCGATGCGTTCACTCTTGGCGGACGGTTCAGTCTGCGTTGCCTCGCAGCCCACCAGCCAGACGCCGGTGAGAAGGAGTGCAATCATCGCTTTCATCATACGATCCAACCCATGTCAGGTCCCCGACCGATACCGCGTGTTGTAACGCGCATGGAGCAGATCACGCTTGTCGGACGATCGGCCACTCACCGGCAACGGCGCCAGGGTGGCGCCATCCCGGGTAAATAGGTCCATATCTTTTGCCCAACCGCGGCTCTCGAGTACAGCGGTTCGGGTCCAACCTGCCGGGAGTGCCTCATGACTGGCATCGAACTCAAGATGTATCTCCTCCCCGGGTCCGAAAATCGCCACTGCATCGTCCGTATCCAAGATCAACCCTTCCGCAGCGCCGAATTCGGTGTAGAAGCCCGCCATGTGGCGAGTGTCCCAGAAGGGGAGGCGGTGGTTGTAATCATAATGCGGCAGACGCTGCAGGCCCGTTGTGCGCAGGGGGAAGCCGGTTGACTGTACCCGGGCCACTCGCAGCGGCAGGGCGTGGCGTTTAACGGCGGCAATCGGTTCGGCATAGGCTACTGCGATCCGGTCCCAGTAGATCTCCTGATTGGTGCGCAGGCGCAGTTGGGTAACGCCCGCCGGCAGGTCTTCCAGAGGCAGGGACATGCGCCGCGGCATCCCGGCTGGATAGCCGAACTGTTCCAGCAGCGGGTGCCACCGACCGTCCTCACCCCTGACGTCCAGCGAGGGGGCCTGGTATTCCGCTCCCGCCTGCCAGGCGGCGAACATGGTCTGTGAGTAGGGGTACTCCACCCAGCCGTCGATAACCAGCATCGGATCTCCCGCGAAACTGTCCATTGCCCGGGGGAACTCCAGGATAAGAACCTGCTCCTCCGCCAGCCGTCCGATAAAGCGCGGGTCCAGTGCACCCACGGGGGCCGCCTGCAGGTTGGCAGTGACCACCTCGGCGGTGACATCCTGTGGCATCCGGTTGGTCACCCGGGCGGGCAGCATCTCGTTGCGGTAGAAGTGCGGTTTTCCCGTCGGCTCCGGCCCCAGGATGGACATCCGTTCGTCCAGTACCATCTGCCAGCCAGGCGGCAGGTCATACAGGGTAAGGCGGGCGGTGTCCAGATAGGCCGCCTCTTCCATCGGCTCGGTCAGTTTCAGCAGGTATCGACCATTGCGGGGTTGAAGCAACCCCTCCGGTAACTGAAAATTCTCCCATGGGCGGGGTTGCGCATACTCGCCGCGCCCGACGGCGAACCCGATTCCACCCACACCGAGAAGGTCGCTCACAAACTGGTAACGCTCGCCGTTCCAGGCGAATAGGACGGGGCAGCTGGAAAGCTGGCGTTGGGTCTCGGTGATGCGGTGCAGCCTGCCGGAGGTCAGACCCAGCTCACTCTGAAACACGCCGTCAGACCATTCTATGGCGACAAAATCGACCCTCTCCGCACCACCCAGACCTGCAGCCAGAGGCTGAAGGCTTTGGCCGGGACCGGTGTGGCTGCGATAGGTATCCATCACAGACCAGCGGGTGCCGGTACGCAAGGCGAGGTGGGTGCCGATACCGGAGGCGTTGGAACGTATGGACCTGTCCGTCGATTCCATGCCACTGAGTCTCAGTCCGATGAATGCGTATCGACCGGGTCCAGGCGGCCAGATCGAGAACCCGCCTTCCTCGTCCAGGCCGACGATGGCGGGGCCCGAGCCGATATCGCCATTGAAGGGTATCCAGTGCCGCAAACCGGAAAGTTCTGCCTCGGCCAACGGCTCTGTCCGGTCTCCCTGCAAGCGATCGACACGCCAGCCGGTTGCGGTGGAGCGGATCATTTCTGTGGTGCCGTCTCCATCGATGTCCAGGAGCGCCAGCGCCGGGTGGGGTCCCACATTTCCCGGATTCGATGGTTCCGCGGTCGTGTTCAACGATCTCTCCTGCCACTGCCCTTCGCTGTCCGGCTGCCAGATAGCGACACGGCGGTTGGCCGACAGCGTATAGAGTTCCGGTTGACCATCGGCATCCCGGTCGTGGGCCAGAGCGGACACCACCGGCGCGGCCAGGAGTGTATCGAAACCCGCCGCCGGCCGGTAGTTCCAGAAGAGGTCGTTCAGATAGATCTCGTGGGGTGGCTGCTCGTTGAATACGATCAGATCGGCATCCCGGTCCCGATCCAGGTCGGCTATCAGGACAAAGCGTCCATCCCGGCCTCGGCCATCGATCCCGAGTTCTTTCGCGAGGGGTGTGAAGGTGCCGTCCCGATTGTTGTTCAGAAGTTCGTTGGGCGCATCGCCATTGACCAGAAACAGGTCGAGATCCCCGTCGTGGTCGGCGTCGAACAGGGCACCGTCCAGGGTGTCCCGATCACCATTGGCCAGGTTGGGTGAGGTGATGTCGGCCCATTCCCCCGGCGACTTCTGCCGCCACAGCTGGTTGGCCCCCCGCCGGCACAGATAGACGTCCAGCAGTCCATCATTGTCGATATCACCCCAGAGTGCGGCGTTGACCCGGGGAATCGCCGCCAAAGGGTGATCCGAACGTAGCCTAAAGCCCCCTCCGGCTTCACCCAGCAGTACGGCATTGGGGGTCTCACCTTCACCACCCGCCCCGGCCCCGAACAGATCCAGACGGCCGTCGCCGTCGATATCCGCCGCGGTCAGATTTACCCGCCCCGGGGATTGAGCCCGTTCCGTCGAAGGAATTTTCACGGGCAGTAGCTGCCGCTTGGCAAAAATCGGACCTTCGGGGGGAGACCGGGGTTCCGGCATGGAAGGTTTGAAGATCTGAACCTCCGCTTTGGTGCCCATACTGGTGTATTTGAACTCTGCGTTACGGGCCCGGGGGTTGCTGGCCAGCCTCTGATACAGATTGAGCATCTCCCTTGCTTCAGCGGCACGACGCAGTCGCCTCAGGAGTTGAAATGCGCCGTAGTAGGCGCTGCGAAGATGGGGGTCGCGGGTGATCGCCTGCCGGTACCAGTCGAGTGCCTCTTCCTGGCGGGAGTTCTGGGCCAGGCTCAGGGCGAGATAGTATGCGGCGTAGGCATCCTGCTGATCCGCCTCGGCTACCTGGGTGAAATGGGGCAGGGCCAGGTCGGGGCGGCCCCTGTTCATCTCCAGTAGTCCGCTGCAGTAGTGGGCGCGCAGATGTTGTGGCGAGGCAAGCAGCACCTGTCCCAGCATATCCAATGCTTTGGCCTCGTCCCCCTCCTGCTGCCGGTTAAGGGTGACTATGGCCAGGTCGACCTGGAATTCCAGGTTATCGGGATAACGCTGCACCAACCCCGACAGTTGCTGGTAGGCCTCACCGTACCGGAACTGCCCCATCAGACCCACTGCCCGATTATG
>JAUXBK010000152.1 GCA_030619405.1 Sedimenticola sp.
CATCCCTGCACGTCGCGCAACATCGCAGGAATAGCGGGCTCTCTTTCAAGATGTTGCAACGCAGCTATCGGTGATTTAGACCGTCGTATGGTCGTAGGTATTTAGCGTTTGAGGTACTAAGTTAGATCGAAAGAGGATGAGTTCGGGGGAAGGAGCGCATTGGACATCCGTTTGGACAGACGCGTCGAAGAGGCATCCGCACTCAGAGAGCTGTTTCACGATCAGTGGCTGCATCTGAGACGGCTGCTCAAAAGACATGAACTGGAACGTCTGCGATGGAAACGGGATCAGCAGCGACTGTGCCAGGCGGTGGAGGTCATCGTAGAGGGCACGGACAGCCGGATGCGCGGCGTCAACCGTTATCAGAAACGCCTGCGGAACAGCGCCCGGGGTCTGCTCAGCTATATCGGGCAGATCGTTTCCGAACTCCCCCCGGCCCTGGATCTATGTCGCAACCGGTTTGGCACGGATCCGCTGACCGGCTGCGTTTTCCGGAATCCGGAGCAAATCGCCCGGCTGTTTTCCCAAGGCCGGGAAATCCACTCTTTTTTCCGGGACCCGGCCCATCGGGAGAGAAAGGAGGTGTTTGCCCTGCTGTTTCTCTCTCACAGGGAAAAAAATATCCTCGGCTCGGAGCTTCGGGGCAATCTCATCGTGCGCGAGGTGCGACAGACCCAGGTAGAATTCGGGGGCTACCAGCTGCTGGCCCCCTCCGTTTCTGAAACCCTGGCCAGGAAAGCCCTCAAACAGACCCTGTTCGAGACCAGCGTCGCATATCTTCAGGGGTACATGGCACGCCTGCGTCACGGACTGCTCGATGAGAGTGAACGGGCGGAGCTGCCGGAGCGAGGGGAGGGGGTTGAAAACCCGGAGATCTATCTCCGGGTGCTGGAATGGCTGCTGAGCCTGCCGCTGGATCTGATAAGGATTCAGAGCAATCTGATAATGATCGACAACATGGGAATCGTGTTTCCCACGGGGGCCGATACCGCAGTCAGGGAACTGCAACTGAAGGAGGTCGGGATCGGCAGGGACCCCGCCAGAGTCGTCACCATCGTGCGTTATCCCCGGGATGAGTTTGACCCGGTCAGCCCTGTTTGACCTTACGCAGACGATCGATTGCGCGCAGCTGAGCCACCGCCTCGGAGAGTTCGGCCTGTGCCCTGGCATACTCGAAATCGGCCTGCTGCCCTGCCAGCATCTCTTCCGCCCGCCGCTTTGCCTCCATCGCCGCCGCTTCATCCAGATCGGCGGCCCGCACGGCGGTGTCCGCCAGCACCGTGACCAGATGGGGCTGCACCTCCAGGATCCCGCCTGAGATGTAAAAGCTCTTCATCCCGCCGGACCCCTCATCCACTCTCACCTCGCTCGGTTTCAGCTGGGCCAGCAACGGGGCGTGCCTTGGTGCAATACCAAGCTCCCCCATGACGCTGGAGGCATAGACCATCTCCGCCAGGCCAGAGTAGATTTCTCCCTCCGCACTGACTATATCCACATGGATCGTCATAGCCATCGTGTTCCCCTTGAAACCCTGTTAAGCAGCGGCACCGCGTTCGGCGGCCTCTTCGATGCTGCCCACCATGTAGAAGGCCTGTTCCGGCAGATGGTCATATTCGCCCTCCATGATCGCCTTGAAACCGGTAATGGTATCTTTCAGGGAGACATATTTACCAGGCGATCCCGTAAACACCTCGGCCACGAAGAAAGGCTGTGACAGAAAACGTTGAACCTTGCGCGCCCGGGCGACCACCAGTTTATCGTCTTCGGCCAGCTCATCCATACCCAGGATAGCGATGATATCCTTCAGCTCCTTGTAGCGCTGCAGGGTGCCCTGCACCGAGCGGGCCACGTCATAGTGCTCCTGGCCCACCACGTTGGGGTCGAGGATACGGCTGGTGGAGTCCAGCGGGTCCACGGCCGGGTAGATGCCCAACTCCGCGATCTGGCGGGACAGCACCATGGTTGCATCAAGATGCGCAAAAGTGGTGGCGGGGGAGGGGTCGGTCAGATCGTCCGCCGGCACGTAGACCGCCTGCAACGAGGTGATGGAGCCAGTCTTGGTGGAGGTGATACGCTCCTGCAGCAGGCCCATCTCCTCGGCCAGGGTGGGCTGGTAGCCCACGGCCGAAGGCATGCGGCCCAGCAGGGCGGAGACCTCGGTTCCGGCCAGGGTGTAGCGGTAGATATTGTCCACGAACAGCATTACGTCCCGCCCTTCATCGCGAAAATGCTCGGCGATGGTCAGACCGCTCAGAGCCACGCGCAGGCGGTTACCCGGGGGCTCGTTCATCTGACCGTATACCAGGGCCACCTTGTCGAGGACACCGCCCTCCTTCATCTCGTAGTAGAAATCGTTACCTTCGCGGGTCCGTTCACCGACACCGGCAAATACCGAGAAACCAGCACGCTCCACGGCGATGTTGCGGATCAGCTCCATCAGGGTCACCGTCTTGCCCACCCCGGCGCCGCCGAACAGACCGATCTTGCCACCCTTGGCGATCGGCATGATCAGATCGATCACCTTGATGCCGGTCTCCAGCACTTCCGTGCTGCTCGCCTGCTCCTCGAAGGTCGGGGGCGCACGGTGAATCGGCATCCGCTTCTCCGCCTCTACCGGCCCGGCATTATCCACCGGCTCACCCAGCACGTCCATGATCCGTCCCAGCGTGCCCTGGCCAACCGGGACCGAGATCGGGGCACCGGTACCGGCGGCCTCGACGCCCCGCCTGAGGCCGTCGGTCGAGCCCATGGCGATACAGCGGGCCACACCGTCACCCAGCTGCTGCTGAACTTCCAGTGTCAGCCCGGCCTCTTCGATCCTGAGTGCGTCATAGACCTTGGGCATATCCCCCATGGGGAACTGGATGTCCACCACGGCGCCGATGATTTCCACCACTTTACCCGAACTCATTTCTGGTTCCTCGTCATATCAAAGTTCCTCTGCACGCCAGACCTTAACAGACCGGTCAGCCTGCGAAAATTCATGCTCAAACAGCCGCTGCGCCACTGACGATCTCGGAGATCTCCTGGGTGATTGCCGCCTGGCGCGCCTTATTGTAGATCAGCTGCAATTCGTCGATGAGCCCGCCGGCATTGTCCGTCGCTGACTTCATGGCGACCATGCGCGCCGACTGCTCGCAGGCGCCGTTCTCGACCACCGACTGGTAGACCAGCGCCTCGATGTACCGGGTCAGCAGGGTGTCCAGCACCTCTTTCGAGTCCGGCTCATAGATGTAGTCCCAGTGGTGCTTCAGTTTTTCGTCCTGCTCCCCGGCAATCGGCACCAGCTGCTCCACCGAGGGGGTCTGGGTCATAGTATTCACGAACCGGTTGTAGGCCACATAGACCCGGTCGATCTCGCCGCTTTCAAAGGCGTTCAGCATCACCTTTACCGTCCCGATCAGATCCTCGATATGGGGGGCATCACCCAGATGGGTCGCATGGGCTATCACCCGGCCACCGAAACGTCTGAAGAAAGCCAGCGCCTTGGTGCCGATAATGCAGAAATCGATTTCGTGGTCCTGATTCCGGTGCTCTTTTAACTCCCGCATCAGGTGTCTGAACAGATTACTGTTCAGGCCGCCGCAGAGCCCCCGGTCCGAAGAGACGATGATATAGCCGATCCGCCGCACCTCCCGCTCCCGCATGATCGCAGCCCGGTACTCGGGGTGGGCCAGCTGCAGGTGGCCGATGACGCTACGCATCTTTTCCGCGTAGGGCCGGGTGGCGAGCATTCGTTGCTGCGCTTTGCGCATTTTGGCCGCGGCCACCATCTCCATCGCGGAGGTGATCTTCTGTGTATTCTGAATGCTGGCGATCTGGGTCCGGATCTCTTTTGCGCCTGCCATGAATTAACCCTTTGTCTAGTTGCGTCCGATGATGCCGTTACCAGGTGTTGTTGGCCTTGAAATCCTTGATCGCCTCGTGCAGCGCCTGCTCGATCTCATCGTTGTAGTCACCGCTCTCGTTGATACGGTCTATCAGATCCTGGTGGCTGCTGACCATATAACCCTGGAGCGCTGACTCGAAGTCAACCACCTTCTTCGCCTCCACATCGTCCAGATAGCCCTGGTTGGCAGCAAACAGGGAGACTGCCATGGCGGCGACACTCATCGGCGCGTACTGCCCCTGCTTCATCAGTTCGGTGACCCGTTCGCCACGCTCCAGCTGTTTGCGGGTCGCTTCATCCAGGTCGGAGGCGAACTGGGAGAAGGCCGCCAGCTCGCGGTATTGGGCCAGTGCCAGGCGTACACCACCACCCAGCTTCTTGATTATCTTGGTCTGGGCCGCACCACCGACCCGGGAGACCGACAGGCCCGCATTGATGGCCGGGCGGATACCGGCGTTGAACAGATCCGACTCGAGGAAGATCTGGCCGTCGGTGATGGAGATCACGTTGGTGGGCACAAAGGCGGAGACATCTCCGGCCTGGGTCTCGATGATCGGCAGGGCGGTCAGTGAGCCGGTCCTGCCCTTCACTTCACCTTTGGTCGCCTCCTCGACGAACGCCTCGTTCACCCGGGCGGCACGCTCCAGCAACCGGGAGTGCAGGTAGAAGACGTCGCCGGGATAGGCTTCACGACCCGGGGGCCGGCGCAGCAGCAGCGATACCTGGCGATAGGCCCAGGCCTGCTTGGTCAGGTCATCGTAGATGATCAGAGCATCTTCACCCCGGTCGCGAAAATACTCACCCATGGCGCAGCCCGCATAGGGGGCGAGGAACTGCAGCGCCGGGGAGTCGGCGGCCGCGGCCGCCACGATGATGGTGTGCTCCATGGCGCCGTGCTCCTCCAGCTTGCGCATCACCTGCGCGATCGAGGAGTTTTTCTGGCCGATGGCCACATAGATGCACTTTACCCCGGTGCCCTTCTGGCTGATGATGGCGTCCACCGCGATGGCGGTCTTGCCGGTCTGCCGGTCACCGATGATCAGTTCCCGCTGGCCGCGGCCGACAGGCACCATGGCATCGATCGCCTTGAGACCGGTCTGCAGCGGCTGGTCCACCGATTTGCGGGTGATGACGCCGGGCGCCACCTTCTCCAGTGGTGAGGTCTCGGTGGCCTCGATCGGGCCCTTCCCGTCCACCGGGCTGCCGAGGGCATCCACCACCCGGCCCAGCAGCGCCTCACCCACCGGCACCTCCAGCACGCGCCCTGTGCATTTCACCGGGTCGCCCTCGGTCAGATGCTTGTAATCTCCCATCACCACCGCACCGACGAAGTCGCGCTCCAGGTTCAGGGCCAGCCCGAAGGTGTTACCGGGAAATTCCAGCATCTCGTAGGACATAGCGTCCTCCAACCCGTAGATACGGGCGATGCCGTCCATCAGGCTGATGATCGTGCCCTCGTTGCGGGCCTCGGTCTTGAGATCGAAATTCTCGATCTTGCTCTTGATCAGTTCGCTGATCTCGGATGGATTGAGTTGCATATCGGCTTCTCGTTTAGATTCCTAATTCGTTCGCCAGTCGTTGCAGTTTGCCCCGCACGGAACCGTCGATCACCAGATCGCCGGCACGGATGACAATGCCACCGATCAGATCGGGGTTTTTTTTGCTGCTGATGACGATCTCCCGACCCAGCCTCAGCTTCAGCGCCTCGGCGATCTGTTTTTCCTGAGCCGGCTTGACGGCGTAGGCGGATTGCACCTCAACCTTCAGCACCTGCTGCTCTTCCGCTTTCAGCCGCTCATAGATCTCGACGATCTCCGGCAGTACACCCAGCCGGTCGTTCTCTGCCAGCAGGCGAACCAGATTACGCCCCTCGTCATCCAGCCTCTCCCCGTCCAGTTCCAGCATCAGCCTTTCCATATCGGCCCTTGCGAACAGGGGGTCCCGAATCAGAGCCGCTATGTCGGGCTGTTTCACCACTTCCGCCAGAAAAGCGAGCATTTCGGACCAGTGGTCGAAACTGTCCGTCTCCCTGGCACGTTCCGTGATCGCCTCTGCATAGGGCCGGGCGACTGTTTTAGCTTCTACCGCCATGGTCGCACCCTATATCTCCTTGGCCAGAGAATCGACGATCTCCTGGTGGGCGGTGGCGTTGATCTCCTTGTGGAGTATCTTCTCCGCGCCGATGACCGCCAGTTCCGCCACCTTGCCGCGCAACTGCTCGCGGGCGCGATTGATCTCCTGCTCGATCTCGGCCCGGGCCGCTGTCAGCAGGCGTTCACCCTCGCCATGGGCATTGGTTTTAGCTTCGTCCACGATCTCCGCGGCCCGCTTCTGCGCCTGTCCCACGATATCCGCGGCCTGAGCCTTGGCATCGCGCAGCACCTCTTTTACCCGTTCTTTGGCCAGTTCCTGCTCGTGCTGACCTCGTTCTCCTGCGGCCAGACCGTCGGCTATACCCTTGCGGCGCTCTTCGAGGGCACCCATAATCGGGGTCCAGATGAATTTCATCGTGAACCACACGAACACCACGAAGGAGAGCAGCTGACCGATAAGTGTCAGATTGATGTTCATCCTGGAAATACCCCGTTTTCAGGCGAGATGCTAGTCGCTGCGACCATCACCTGGTTCAGCCGGCAACGGCAAACAGAATATACATGGCCAGGCCCACCGCGATCATGGGCACGGCGTCGACCAGGCCCATGACGATGAAGAACTGGGTACGCAGCATCGGGATCAGTTCCGG
>JAUXBK010000176.1 GCA_030619405.1 Sedimenticola sp.
CACCATGATTAGATCATGGATATATAACTTATTAGTTCTAATAGAAAAATACATTTTCAGACGAAAATTGGACACTCTGCAACGAGTACAGCCCGTTGCCGACACCAAAAAAATGACCGGATTTACAGGATTGTTCAGGATTAACAGAATTACATAAACCTGTAAATCCTGTTAATCCTGTCCATTTATTGAGACGATTTTGAACGGAAATGGCGAGGTCTGTCCTCGGTCCTCGGCCCTGTATTTCCTGCCTTTATCCGCTCTCTTCTGAAATACCGCTGTGGTGCAGCAGGGCGTCGATCCGGGGCTCGCGCCCCCGGAAGGAAACGAACAGTTCCATAGCATCCTTCGAACCGCCCTGCTCCAGGATGTTGTGCAGAAACGACTCGCCGGTGACTCGGTCGAAGATGCCTCGCTCCTCGAACAGGGAGTAGGCGTCGGCAGAGAGCACCTCGGCCCACTTGTAGCTGTAGTAGCCGGCGGCGTAACCACCGGCGAAGATGTGGGAGAAACCATGAGCAAAGCGGTTCCAGCGGGGAGGCCGGACTACTGCCACCTGCTCCCGTACCTCCTCCAGGATCTGGTAGACGCGCCCTCCCCGCCCCGGGTCGTACTCCCGATAGATGCGGAAATCGAACAGGCTGAACTCCAGCTGCCGCACCATCTGCATGGCGGACTGAAAGTTCTTTGCCGCCTTCATCTTGTGGTACAGCACATCCGGAATCGGCTCACCAGTCTCGAAGTGGCCCGAGATCAGGTCCAGAGCCTCGCGCTCCCAGCACCAGTTTTCCATGAACTGGCTGGGCAGCTCCACTGCATCCCAGGCGACGCCACTGATGCCGGCCACCGCCGGATAATTGATCTTTGTGAGCAGATGGTGCAGGCCATGACCGAACTCGTGGAACAGGGTCTCCACCTCATCATGGGTAAACAGGGCCGGCTTGTCCCCTACCGGTGGCGAGAAATTGCAGGTGAGGTAGGCGACCGGGACCTGATCCACCTGGTCGTTGAACAGGCGGCTGATGCAGTCGTCCATCCAGGCCCCCCCCCGTTTCTTGGGGCGGGCGTAGAGATCCAGATAGAACTCCCCTCGGAGCACCCCATCCAAATCACGGATCTCGAAGAAACGGACATCCGGATGCCAGCTGTCGACCCCCTCCACCTCGGTGATTTCTATACCATAGAGCCGGTTGACCACCGCGAACATGCCGGGCAGCACCCGGATCTCCGGGAAGTAGGGTTTCAACTCCTCCTGGCTGATGCCGTAACGGTGCTGGCGCAGCTTCTCCGAGTAGTAGCCGATGTCCCATGCCTCCAGCTCATCCGCCCCATGCCGTTCCCGGGCGAACCGCTTCAACTCCGCCAGCTCGTTTTCAGCCTGGGATCTGGAGCGCTCCGCCAGATCAGTGAGGAACGCCATCACCTGATCGCAGGAATGGGCCATCTTGCGCACCAGTGAGCGCTCGGCGTGGTTTTCAAAACCGAGCAACCGGGACTGTTCGTGGCGCAGGACCAGGATCTGCTCCATGGTCTCACTGTTGTCCCACTCACCGGCATGGGGACCCTGGTCGGAGGCACGGGTGGAAAAGGTCTGATACAGCTCCCGGCGCAGGCCCCGATCGTCGGCATAGGTCATCACCGGCAGGTAGGAGGGGAACTCGAGAGTCAGCATCCACCCCCCCTTCCCCCGCTGCTCTGCGGTCTGATGCGCCAGTCCCAGGGCCGATTCCGGCAGACCGGCCAGCTCCCCCTCATCGGTGATCAGCTTGCTCCAGGCGTTGGTGGCATCCAGCAAGTTCTCCTCGAACCGGCTGGTCAGTTTCGACAATTGCCGACTGATCTCCTTGAAGCGGGCTTTTGCTGCGGGTGGCAGGTCGACACCGGACAGGTGGAAGTCTCGCAGGGCGTTTTCCAGCAGTTTGCGCTGGGCCCGATCCAGGGGCTCATCCCCTTCAGACACCGCCTTGTAGGCGGCGAACAGCCGCTCGTTTTGCCCCATCTCGGTGGCATATTCACTCAACTTGGGGAGACAGGCGTTATATACCTCCCGCAGTTCATCGCTGTTGACCACCGAGTTCATATGGCTCACCGGCGACCAGGTGCGGCCCAGCCGGTCGTTGAGCATCTCAAGCGGCTCCACCAGACTGCTCCAGTTGTAACAACCCCCTTGCGCCAGCAGAGATTCCGTGCGCGCCCTCCCCTCTGCCAGCAACCGGTCGATGGCCGGCTCCACATGCTCCGGTTTGATCTTCGAGAAAGGGGGAAGGCCCTCGAGATTGAGCAGGGGATTTACCATTAGATGCGGGTCTCCTCATTTACCTGAAACCTAGATCCTGCAAGTATTCGCACGCACATAGCACAACCTCTTGTTCCGTATAGCGATATGAAAAACCTCGGCAATCACAATAAGGATTCCACTCAATTTTTCATTCGCTCTACGAAACAATAGCTTGCACTCTGTACGCACGACTACCTGCAGGATCTAGGTGATAGGCCGAGAGTTTACCATTCCAGTGGGGTGTGCAGAAATCATTACCTGTCCTCCCCCGAAACTCATTCACGTTTTCGAGGCTTCGGCAGCTTGTGCGCCTCCGCCACCGAAGCGCCCGGAACGTAAGAAAGAGCAGACCTTACCCGCCACCTCGGCGGAGAAGATCAACCCGGTGTGGCTCGCCACCACGGTGACGAAATCGTCCGCCCCATCGAGATGGGTCTCCGCCAGGGAGACGACCCCGTCGTTGACCCCGCTCAGACCGCCGAACAGCAGGCCAAGGCCAATTCCGCGGGTTCCCGCGATCACCCCCAGCGCCTGTGCCCCGCTCCAGGGAGACACGCCGTCCACCAGCCCCCGCAGGCTTCTGCCCAGCAGCGGGCGCAGCAGCTTTCTACCTGCCAGGACCCGGGCCACACCACTGCCGCGCACCGGCGACCCCAGCAATACCACCCGCCCCGCAGGTAGCCCCCGATGCCGGTCGAGCAGGTGCATCACCACGATTCCACCCAGGCTGTGGGCCACCAGATGCACCTGCTTCAGCCCCAGCCGGCGGATATATGCCGCCAGCCGGTCTGCATTCGCCTGTGGTGTGCCGAGCACCGAGTGATAGTGCAAGTAGCGGGGGTCAAAACCGCAGGCCGCCAGCCGCCTCCCGAGCCAGAGCAGCTCCAGCCCGTTCATCCAGATACCATGCACCAGCACCACCGTCTCTCTGCTGCCCGACACCTTCGCCATCCTGCTCATCGATAAAGATACCCGGTGATCCGTCGCTATTTCATAGAGGATATCCTAATACACAGAAGTCAGAAGTCAGAAGTCAGAAGTCAGAATGGGGTCGCTGCGGTCCCGAAAGGTTCCCCCGGGTTTTATCAATTACTGAATTTTTAAAAGAATACAGGAGACGGTTCCATCATGCCCGCCAGCCTAAACGATTGGGCCGACCGCCTGCGGGGACAGCCTCTGCCGGCGATGTCCCTCACCATTCAGCGTATCACCCGGCTGATCGACAGCCCCAGCACCACCAATGCAGACTATCAGCGCGTGATTGGCAGAGACCCGGGGTTCACCCTCTCCCTGTTCCGCCATTTCGTCGACAGCGGCCTCACCCCCCGCGAACCGGTCACCACCCTGGCCCACAGCATCGCATTGCTGGGCCTGGCACCGGTCATCGAGGGCACCCGGCTGCCCCGGATCAAGAAGCCGGTCCCGGGTGGCGGCAATCAAGGTATCTACCGCTGTTATGCACAGGGCGCGCATGCCGCCTGGTACGCCAGCAACTGGGCTCAGGCGCTGGGTGAAGCCAACCCGGAAGAGATGGGCATCGCCGCCCTGCTCCACCACTGTGGTGAAATGGCCCTCTGGGCCAACGCCCGGGAGGAGATGCGGAAGATCGAGCGGCATGTGGAAGGCGGCCTCAGCCAGGACAACGCCGCCCTGGCCGTGCTGGGATTCACCCTCGGGCAGCTCAGCCAGGCCCTGGCCGGACGCTGGGGACTGCCACCCCTGACGCAGGAGGCACTGCAGCCCTTCGGCGGATTTCGGCCACGGGCGATCGGGGTGATGCTGGCCGCAGAGCTGGCCCGGGCCTCTTCCCGGGACTGGGGTTCAGACGAGACCCGGGAGCTGCTGGAGCTGGTGGCCGAGCGCCAACACCTCACCCTGGATCGAGCCACGGGAATGGTGCACCGGCTGTCGGTCGAGCTCGCCCGGGAGCTGCGGGGGCTCCCCCTGCCGGTCGCCGCCTTCGACCTGATCCTGTCGGCGCCGCCAGCCACCCTGGCTGAAGAGACAATGTCTCAGTCCGCTGCGACGATCCTTGCGGCAGCCACAACGGCTGCCCCTGCTGTTGCGGACAGCGTCGAGCAACAGAAAGAAGGTGCCGTTGAGACAGCCGCTGCCCCGCTGCTGGAGACGATCTCTCCCGCTCCCCCGCTCCCGCCTGCCGGCCCGGAGGAAAATCCGCCGGATTCTCCACCCCGGGCAGGCGAGGGGGGGACTTTTCAGCCATCAGAGCCGCTGGAACCAACCGCCCGGGCCGCCGCGCCGACGAATGCCCGCCAAACGACAATCAACGAGAAATCATCCACGAAAACATCTACCGGCAGCATCAAGGCCAGCGCCAGCCCGCGCCCGGTCAGCAACTATAAGCCCCCGAAAAAAGAGCGCCCGGCCGCACCCGCAAGCAGGACCGGCACCACCACAACACCGGAAACGCATGATCAGGCCCTGCAGCAGAGCTTCGGCCTGGCACTGCGGAAGCTGCACGACAGTGCTGGCATGGACCGGGCCATGTTCGCCATGCTCACCCCGGACAAAAAATCACTGCGCGCCCGGTTTGTCATCGGCGCCGGCAAGGAGGCGCCGATCCGCCGGTTTCAACTCAACGTGGAACAGCGCCACCTCTTCTCCCTGCTGCTGACGAAACCCCAGGAATTCTGGCTCAACAGCAGCAATCGGAAGAAATATCTGCCCCTGATCCCATCCAGCCTGCACGACACCCTCGACACCCGGGGATTCTTCGTCACCTCTGTGTTCGTACGCAATCGTCCCCTGGGGATCCTCTACGGCGACTGCAGCGACGCCAGCACCCTGGACCAGCACGCCTTCGCCCGGTTCAAACAGATCACCCGGCAGCTCTGCGACCAGCTGGGGGGGGCAGAAGAGAGAGGGTAGCGGACAGAAGACAACATTGACGCAGCCCTGACCTGCCAAAGTCCATATCATTACCCATATCTAGGTGAGAATAAAATCGGAGATATTGCGGTCAGCTGTGCCATAAAGATGCCTATGCGATTCGGCCCAAGTCTGCTGAAGAGTGACGATGAGGTCCTGATGCAAGACGGTATCTCCCGTATCGTAAATGGCAAACTGGAACCTGATTACCTGCGTGTCTAAGCTATGCTCCAAGGCAAGGGGCAGTCTGGACGTTGTAGGGGGGATAAACGTAGCGCATCCACCATCCCGGGCGTTGCGGCATGTGGTCAGACCATTGGTGGATGCGGCGCGCATAAGTGTCGTGCAAATCGAAAGTTGGGAGTATAGTGACCCGCTCATTCAGCTTCGACCCACAGGTATCCTTTGGCAAACCAGCAACTCAGCTATGTAATCGGCGATCGCCTCTACCTCAACATCACCGACCGCTGCACCCTGGCCTGTACCTTCTGCCCCAAGACCCAGGGCGTCCCAAAGGTCCACGACTTCGATCTCACCCTGGACCACCGGCCGGAGGTCGAGGAGATCATCG
>JAUXBK010000045.1 GCA_030619405.1 Sedimenticola sp.
GACAGGATTAACAGGATTAACAGGATTTACAGGATTTACAGGTTTATGTAATTTTTTAAATTCTGTTAATCCTGAACAATCCTGTAAATCCTGTCATTTTTTTGGTGCCGGCAACGGGCTGTACGCGTTGCAGAGTGTCCAATTTTCGTCTGAAAATGTATTTTTTTATTAGAACTAAATAAGTTATATATCCATGATCAAATCATGGTGTTGAGGTCTGAATTCAATATTTTCCAAGTTCCTTAGCGGTGTGTGGAAAATACAGAGTATATAAAAAACCTGTCAATCCTGTCTGACTTATAGCAGCAATTCTCAATATGGAAACAGAGTGCACATATCTAACCACAGTTTTCACCACGAAGGACACGAAGAGCACGAAGAATTCTTATTTTTAAATGTTTCTTCGTGTTCTTCGTGCGCTTCGTGGTGATTCTTTTCCCATATTTAGAATTGCTGAACTTATAGGGTGTGGTCGATCAATGCCCCCCAGCTACGGACTCCTGTGAGCGGTTGCTCTTAATACCTAGATCCTGCAAGTGCTCACACTCACATAGCACAAGCTCTTGATCCGTATAGCAATATTTGCTCCCTTGGAAATCACAATAAGGATTCCACTCGGTTGCAAATTCGCTCTACGAATCAATATCTTGCACTCTGTAAGCACGATCACTTGCAGGATCTAGGTAATATTTTAAGTCGAGTTGCCTTTCGAGATGGTGCAACAGCGCTTCACCGACCTGCCGCAAGTCGCAAGGCCCCAGCTCATCTGCCAGTTGCGTCACCTCCAGACCGGGGTAACCACAGGGGTTGATCCGCTGAAACGGCTCCAGGTCCATCTCCACGTTAAGGGCCAGGCCGTGGAAGCTGCAGCCCCGGCGTACCCGCAACCCGAGGGAGGCGATCTTTCGCTCCCGGACATAGACCCCGGGCGCCTCCCGGCGGGCGGCCGCTTCGATATCGTAATCGCCGAGCAGCCCGATGACAGTCTGCTCCATGGCAGTCACCAGCTGCCTCACGCCCAAGTTGCGACGGCGCAGGTCCAGCATCAGATAGAGGATCAGCTGACCGGGCCCGTGGTAGGTGACCTGTCCCCCCCGATCCACCTGGATCACCGGAATCTCTCCCGGACGCAACAGGTGTTCCGTTTTTCCGGCCTGGCCCAGGGTAAAGATCGGCGGGTGTTGCAACAGCCACAACTGGTCCGGTGTCTCATCTGTCCGCCGGTTGGTCAGCGCCTGCATCGCCCGCCATATCGGCTCGTACTCCCGCACACCCAGGTCATGAACCTGAAGGGCAGGGGGCGTGGAGAGGGGCTGCATCGGTGGAGGGAAGCGGCGGTCAGAGACTCATCAGGACCCGTTCATGATCCGTCAGTGCCTGATAGATCGCATCCAGCTGTTCCCGGCTGCTGGCATTGAAAGTGACGGTCACTGAGGTATATTTTCCGCCGCTGCTGGAGCGGCTCCTGACCGCCCCCTCGCCCAGCCCCGGGACATGGCGGCGCACGATCTCCACCACCAGGGCATCGAACCCTGTCTCTGCCAGCCCCATCGCCTTGACCGAGAACTCACAGGGAAATGCCATCAGGTTGGTGTTATCGGGTTGGTCGTCCTGTCTGACGTCGTCTGTCATTTTGGATGTTTATTTTGTAGGACCAAGGACCAAGGACCAAGGGTTGGGTCCGCGGTGGTTTTATCTTTTCCTAGTACCTAGTACCTAGTACCTGCCTTTATCCGTGCCTTGTAATCCGCATACAGCGCCGCCATCTGCCGGAACATGGGGCCGGGTCTGCCGTTTCCAATCGGTCGGTCGTTCAGATGTGTTACCGGGATCACCTCCTTGGTGGAGCTGGTGAGCCAGAGTTCGTCCATCTGTTGCAGCCGCTGCTCGCTGACGGCTTCTTCCCGGCAGGGCAGTTTCTCTCTCTGTGCCAGCTCCAGAACCAGGTCTCGAGTGATACCCGGCAGCAGAAAGCGGCTCTTGGGGGGGGTTGTGATGACCCCGTTCTCGACCATGAACAGGTTGCTGGCCGCACCCTCGTGGGCTATGCCATCGCGGATCAGTATCGCCTCGATGGCGCCTTGATCCCGGGCCTCCTGTTTCACCAGAACGTTGGCCAGCAGGGTGATCGCCTTGATGTTGCAGAGGCGCCAGCGGATGTCGTCCAGGGTCACTGCGCTGACACCCTCTTCTGCCAGTTGCGGGTCCGGTTCTTCGAATGGCATGGCCATGGCGAAGACGGTGGGCTGTATCCCCCTGGGAATGGCGTGATCCCGTTCGCCGGTGCTACCCCGGGTGACCTGCAGGTAGATGGATTGCTCGCTGCAGGGTTGCTGGGCCACCAGTTCCTCCAGGATCGATCGCCACTCGGCATGGTCGTGGGGGCTGGCCATCCGAATACCCGCGAGGCTGTCATCCAGGCGACTCAGGTGATGCTCGAGCCGGAACAGTTTCCCGCTGTAACAGGGGATGACTTCGTAGACACCGTCACCGAACAGAAATCCCCGGTCCATGACCGAGATGCGTGCCTCTCTCCTGGGCAGGAATTCCCCGTTCAGGTAGACCTTCGTTTGCTCATTCATCTCGTCTGTCTCGAATCATTCGAACCACAGCAGGACACTGTCCTTGGCCCTCTGTATCAGGCTGCCCCGGCCAATGCTCTCCAGCGCTACCAGCGGTACTTCTGCCACCGATTCCCCAGTCAGGGTGACATTGACCTTGCCCACCCGATCGCCTTTGGTCGCCGGCGCCATCAGTTTTGGCTCGATACTCATTGCCGCCTCGAGATTCTTGTACTGACGTTTCGGGATGGTCACATAGAGATCCTTTTCCAGCCCCAGCTTCAGCTTTTCCCGGTCGCCTTTCCAGACCCGTACCTGGGTCAGAGGCTCGCCGGCGCCGTACAGACGATGGGTCTCGAAAAAGCGGAATCCGTAGTTCAGCAGTGCCTGACTCTCTTTGGCGCGGACATTTTCGCTGCTGGTGCCAAGCACCACCGAGATCAGGCGCATCCCCTCTCTCCTGGCAGATACCACCAGGCAATAACCGGCGGCCTGGGTATGCCCGGTCTTGAGTCCGTCGACACTCTTGTCACGCCACAGCAGCTTGTTCCGGTTGCGCTGTTTGATGTTGTTGTAGGTGAACTCCTTTATCGAATACCAGGGGTAGAATTCCGGAAATTCCCTAATGGTAGCGGCTGCGATCCTGGCGATGTCCCGGGCGGTGGTAAAGTGCTCCCCGTCCGGCAGCCCGGTGCTGTTGACGAAGTGGGTGTCGTTCATTCCCAGACGCTGGGCATTCTTATTCATAAGGGCGGCAAACGCCTCTTCGCTGCCCGCAATGTGCTCGGCCAGGGCGACGCTGGCATCGTTTCCGGACTGGATGATCATGCCGTGCAGCAGCGCTTTTACCGGAACCTTCTTGTCTACCTCGATAAACATCCTGGAACCTTGGGTACGCCAGGCCTTTTTGCTCACCAGAACTTCATCGTCCAAGCCGATGTTGCCCTCGCGGATCTCCCGCATCACGACGTAAGCGCTCAGGATCTTGGTCAGGCTGGCAGGTTCCATGCGTTCATCTGCGTTGCTCTCCCCCAGGATCCGTCCGCTGTCGAAATCGACAAGGAGCCAGCTGCTGGCGGCAACAGTCGGGGGGGCGGGTATCGGCGTGGCAGCGATGGCCGTGTTCAACAGCAGGAGCAGCAGCAACAGGCCGGTATACGGGGTGTATCGAGTGTAGAAAGCGGTCACGTGCGTTTCGGTCCTTGTTCGTTTGGATGGATTCTTAGGGAAAATATATATCGATCAGCGGTAAAAATCCTTATTCGACGATAATGCGCGGGTTGTCGATACCCAGTGTCACCAGTCGGCTGGTGATGGCATCCGCCTGTTCGATCCGGGGCAGGGGACCGATCTGCACCCGGAACAGGGATCGATCGTTACGCCGGGTCTGCTGGATACGCAGTGGCTGCCGGAGGGTCTGATGCAGCCGTTTCCGCAGTCGCTCCGCGTTCTCCAGGCTGGAGAACGCCCCCACCTGAATGAACAGGTCCGGGTCGGTCGGCCCCTTCGCCGGTTGTTGTGCCCGTGCTTTTGGGGGAGGCTCCGGCTGTGCCGGGTCGAGCACCTCGATCTCCACCAGCCCGGTACCCTGGCCCAGAATCCCCAGTTTGGTCGCCGCTGCATAAGAGAGATCGATGATGCGATTTTCGTGGAACGGTCCCCGATCATTGACCTTGACCACAGTGGTGTGGCTGTTTCGCAGGTTGGTGACCCGCACGTAGGAGGGGAGGGGCAGGGTCTTGTGAGCCGCAGTCATGGCATACATGTCGTAGGGCTCCCCGCTGCTGGTGCGACGGCCGTGGAATTTGGTGCCGTACCAGGAGGCGATGCCCCGTTCCGCATGGCCCCGGCCGCTCTCCATCACCTGATAACTCTGGCCGAGCACGCTGTAGGAGGCCGGGTTGCCGTAACGGCTCCTGGGTTCGCTCCTGGGGATGGCGTCGGCGATCTGGTCTGGGTTCAGGCGGCGGGCGGGCGCACTGTCAGTGGCTGGTTTACCCGCCGACGGCGGCGCCTTCGGGGGTGGCGCCGTGGAGCATGCCGCCAGCAGTGTGGTCAGCAGGATACCCCAGATTCCTGCAATGGCAAGCCTTTTAACCATCCTTATGCTGCCTGGCGATCTCCTGGCTCAGCTGGTAGACCGCCATGGCGTAGAGATTGCTGTGGTTGTAGCGGGTGATGACATAGAAGTTGTTCAAACCGAGCCAGTATTCCGGTCCGCTCCCGCCCTCCAGTTTGATCAATGATGCCAGGGTTTTACCAGGCAGACTCAGCTTTATTTCGATGCCCGCTTTTCTCAGCTCGTCAACGGCGATGGAGGGTTTCATGCCTGTCTTGACATAGTGTTGATGGCTGTCGTTGGCGCCTTTGGCCCGCAGGGTGGTGGGGGCGTCCTGCTGCCAGCCGTGACGCTTGAAATAGGCCGCTACGCTGCCGATGACGTCGGCATTGTCGGTCAGCAGGTTGCGCTGGCCATCGCCATCGAAATCCACGGCGTACATGCGGTAGCTGCTGGGGATGAACTGAGGTTTGCCCATGGCGCCGGCGTAGGAGCCCTTGGAGCCAACCGGGTCCAGCCCCTCCTCCCGGGAGAGCAGCAGGAACTCTTCCAGTTGTTTGCGGAAGAACTTGCTGCGCTTGGGATAGCCGAATGCCAGGGTGCTGAGCGAGTCCAGCACCGGATATTTGCCGGCATGTCTGCCGTAGCGGGTCTCGACGCCGATGATGGCGACGATGATCTCCGGAGGAACCCCGTATTTCTGCTCTGCCTGCTTCAGCAGAGCCTGGTTTTCATTCCAGAAGGTTACCCCTTCCGCTGCTCGAGCCCGGGTGACGAAGATGGGGCGGTACTGGTGCCACGGCTTGCTCTCCGCCGGCCGGCTGATGGCATCGATAATGCGTTGATGGTATTTCGCCTGTGTCATCAGCTGCTGCAGCCAGGCCTGGTCGAAGTCGTGTTTAGCGACCATCTCCTGCACAAATTTCTCCTTGTCCCGGTCGAACCCGGCAGGTTTCCCGGCAATCGCCGGCGCCGCATTGAGCAGGCTGGCAATGATCCAGATCGGGAATAAACGGTGAAGCATGTTGATTTTCATGGTCTGACCTTTATCAAGTGGGCAACAACTTTCGGTGCGTGTGAATAGACATCAGGATACCGAACCCGGCCATGATGGTCACCAGGGATGTGCCACCGTAACTCACCAATGGCAGGGGTACCCCGACTACCGGCAGGATACCGCTGACCATGCCGGTGTTTACGAACAGGTAGACGAAGAACACCAGGGTCAGGGAGCCGCCGAGCAGTCGGCTGTAGGTATCCTGGGCCTGGGTTGCGATATAGAGGCCGCGGTAGATGATGAACAGATAGAGCAGCAGCAACAACAGTATACCAATAAACCCGAACTCCTCCGCCAATACCGCAAAGATGAAATCGGTGGTGCGTTCTGGCAGGAACTCCAGGTGGGACTGGGTACCGTTCAGCCACCCTTTGCCATAGAGGCCGCCGGAGCCGATGGCGATCTTGGACTGGATGATGTGGTAGCCGGTGCCCAGGGGGTCCCGCTCCGGATCGAGGAAGGTGAGTACCCGGTCACGCTGATACTCCCGCATGCCCCACTCCCACAGCACCCAGCCGGCGGGGATGGCCGTGATAATCATGCCGCCGACGAAACGCCAGCTCAGGCCAGCCAGGAATAACACGAAGACCCCGGCACTGGCAACCAGCAGGGAAGTGCCCAGATCCGGCTGTTTGGCGATCAGCAGCACCGGTATCGCGATCATGCCCCCAGCCGCGGCCAACCTTTTCCAGGCCGGTGGCAGGTGTTTCTCCGCCAGGAACCAGGCGATCATCATAGGTACCGCTATTTTTGTCAGCTCCGAGGGCTGGAAGCGGAACAACCCCAGATCCAGCCAGCGCTGGGCCCCCTTGCCGATCTGACCCATGATCAGCACCGCGAGGAGCAGCAGCAGACCAGTGCCAAACAGCCAGGGTGACCAGCGCCGGATCTGAGCAGGTGGGACCTGGGCCACCACGAACATTACCGCGAAGGCGAGTGTCAGACGTACCAGCTGGCGCTGGATTTGCCCCAGGTCCTGGTCACTGGCGCTGTATAAAACCACCAGCCCGAAACCGCACAGCAGCACCAGCCCCGTGAGCAGGGGCAGATCCAGATGCAGGTCTGCCAGCAGCCCCTCGGCCCGGGTCGGGTTGGATTCTCTGAGCCCGCTGGGTTGGTAGGTTTTGATCATCTCATGGCCTCTCCTGCAGCAGGTAGAAATCCATCATACGGCGGGCGATGGGAGCAGCGACAGAACCGCCATGGCCACCATTCTCGACGATAACCGCGACCGCGATCTTTGGCTCTTCAAGGGGGGCGAAGGCGATAAAGAGGGCGTGATCCCGATTCTTCTTGGATACCTTGTCCTCTTCGTACTTTTCATCCTGTTTGACGGTGAATACCTGGGCGGTACCGGTTTTGCCAGCAATCCGGTAGAGGTCACTGCGTATCCGTTTGGCAGTGCCCCTCCGGCCCTCGATGACCTGGGTCATCGCCTCGATGACGTCGTCCCAATGGCCGGAGCTGGTGATTGGCAGGTTGGTCGTCGGCGGTGGCTCCAGAGGGGTGGGCTGACCATTGTCGTGGTCGCTGGTTGACGCCACCACCCGCGGGGTGATCCGCTTTCCCCGGGTTGCCAGGGTGGCCGTGGCTGATGCCAGCTGAAGCGGGGTCGTGAGCAGGTACCCCTGGCCGATGCCGGTGATCAGAGTTTCCCCTGGGTACCAGGGGGCTTTTCTGGCGCTCTTTTTCCATGCCCTGGACGGGAGCAGCCCACCCCGTTCGCCGGTGATATCCACCCCGGTGCGGGTGCCAAAGCTGAACAGGCTGAGATAGTCGTGCAGCCGGTCTATACCCAGTTGATGCGCCAGGTCATAAAAGTAGACGTCGCAGGACTGGGTGATGGCACTGTGCAGGTCCATCAGCCCGTGCCCGCCCTTCTTCCAGTCCCGGTACTTGTGGGAGTGGCCCGGCAGCTGGTAGAAGCCCGGGCAGAACTTTCTCTGGTCGACGCCGATGGTGCCGGTTTCCAGGCCGGCCAGGCCGATGAACGGTTTGATCGTGGAGCCTGGTGGGTATTGTCCGCGCAGGGCCCGGTTGAACAGGGGTTTGTCTTCCGATGTCTGCAGCGCCTGGTAGACGCTCGGTGCGATACCCTCCACGAACAGGTTGGGGTCGAATCCGGGCTTGCTGACCAGGGCCAGGATCTGCCCGGTCTGGGGGTCGATGGCGACCGCGGCCCCGTTTTTTTCACCGAAAGCTGCGGTAGTGACCAGCTGCAGACCCGCATCCAGGGAGAGATAGAGGTCCTGCCCCGGTATCGGTTGTTGCTGCTGCAGGACCCTGATCACCCGTCCCAGGGCATTGACCTCCACCTGCTGCAGCCCGACCTGGCCATGCAGCTGTTTCTCGTAGGTCTTCTCCACCCCGTTTTTCCCGATGTGGCTGGTCCCTGAGTAGTTGGAGTTGTCGATGACCTGCAGCTCCTGCTGGTTGATACGGCCTACATAGCCCAGAATATGGGCCGTCATCTCACCCAGGGGATAGTCACGTAACAGCTTGGCTTTGATCTCCACACCGGGAAAGTCGTGACGGTTGACCGAAAACCGGGCCACCTCCTCCTCGTTCAACCGGACCCGTATAGGGATGCTGTCGAAACGCCGCCGCTGCCGGCGCAGGCGTTCGAAACGTTTTCGGTCGCTCTCCTGTATGTCGATGATCCCGGACAGTTCCTGCAGTGTATGGTCCAGATCTTTTGCTCGCTCCGGGGTGATCTCCAGGCTGTGGGTCGGCAGATTCTGGGCCAGTATCACACCGCTGCGGTCGTAGATGAGTCCGCGGGTAGGGGGCAGAGGCTGGACCTTGACCCGGTTGTCCTGGGAGAGGGTGGTGAAGTGCTGGTGATTGATCATCTGCAGGTCCAGCAGACGCAGTATCAGCAACAGCAGCAGCAGAAAGACACCGATCGCTGCAGTGACAGCACGCTGAGTGAACAGGCGGCTTTCCCGCAGATAATCCTTGATCGTGACTAGGGACATAAAGGCAGGTACTAGGTACTAGGTACTAGGTACGAGGGGTTGGTGGAGTGATGGCTCGAATCTGGCATTAACTGGCGTGTTGGTTATGTATTGAAAGAAAAAAGTTCACTCATTATCGTCTATAACTCCTAGTGCCTAGTACCTAGTACCTGCCTCTAATCAACTGACTCGGAACTTACGGCGCAGGTCTCGCAGGATGATGTAGATCCAGGGCCAGAGCAGGGTGCCGACCAGGGGGGCGATCCAGAACGAGATGCCCGGGACCGGTTGTCCGACCGCACCCATCACCCAGAGTTGCAGCACTCTCTCCAGCAGCAGCAGAACCAGCACTGTCAGGGATTGCTGCCAGATGGGGAACAGCCGAAGGCGCTGGTGCACCTTGTGGGTGATATAGGCGATCAGGGAGAGTGCCAGGGCGTGCTGGCCGAGCAGGGTGCCGGTCAACACGTCGATGATGATGCCGCTCAGCCAGCCAACCCCGACGCCCACCCGCTGCGGGCTGGCCGTGGCCCAGTAGATGAGCACCAGGGTGTACCACTGGGGCCGGTAGATGCGTGCCCACTCCGGCAGTGGCAGCACGGTCAGCAGCAGCGCCAGCAGAAAGCTGATGAGGATGATCCCCCCACCCCGCCTCGGCGTCAGTGTCATGGCCGGGGCTCCCTGGACCCCGACGCTTCCGGGTCGTCCTTCCCGGCAGTGGCCGGTTCATTTGATTCCAGGGTCGCCATTGGTGAGAGAGTCCACACCAGCAGTGCCTCGCGGGCCCGTTCCAGGTGGGCTTTGGGGCGGGCCTTGACCGTGGCAAAGGGTTGTCCTGGCTCCCGTGTCACCGAAATCACCTCAGCTACCGGATAGCCGGTTGGGAACCGGCCGCCGAGGCCGGAGGTGACCAGCAGGTCACCCACCTGGATATCGGAGTTGTTCGGCAGGTTTGGCAGTTCCAGTTCATTGATGTGGCCGGTACCCAGCGCGATGCTGCGCAGGCCGTTACGATTCACTTGCACCGGCAGGGCATGGCGTGCATCGGTGATCAGCAGCACGGTGGCGGTGAGGCGGCTGATATGGATGACCTGTCCCATGACCGCATTGGCATCGAGTACCGGCTGACCGTTGTAGACCCCTGAGCTGCTGCCTTTGTTTATCAGCACCTGCTGGCGGAAGGGGTCCAGATCCACCGCCACCAGTTCGGCCACCAGTACCCGGTCTCCAATCTTGAAAGAGGAGTCCAGCAGATCCCGAAGGCGCTGATTTTCTGTCTCCAGGGAGGCCAGTTTCTGCTGTCGTACCTGCAGCAGCAGGTTCTCCTTGCGCAGGCTGCGGTTCTGCTCCTGCAGTTGCTCCCGGGTGGAAAAGGTCTCGGACAGCCAGTGGCTGGTGGATTGGGGCAGATTGACAATGAAGTCCAGTGGATAGAGCAGGACCGAGAGCACGGAGCGAACCGCCTCCAGATGGTGCTGGCGCTGGTCCACCACCATCAGGGCAATGGAGATCACTACCGCGAACACGACGCGGGTAGTCATCGAAGGCCCCTGTGTGAAGATCAGTTTGATTGGACTGCTCCGCCGAGCTGAGGCATGTAACCGGGAACTCTCTTCCTGGTCGAATGGGGCTTGGGATCAATGTGGATCAGCGGGTAGGATGCGGTTCGCAAAGCTCACTGCATCTTACGCCTGGCTTTTTGTGCGACGGGTAAAAACAGATCACTCCAGGGCAAACAGCAGTTCACCACCTCGTTCGTCCAGCATCTCCAGGGCCCGGCCTCCACCGCGGGCGACACAGGTGAGCGGAACTTCGGCGATCAGAACCGGCAGTCCGGTCTCCTCCTCCAGCAGTCGATCGATGTCACGCAGCAGGGCGCCACCACCGGTGAGGACGATACCCCGTTCCGCCACGTCTGCACCCAGTTCCGGCGGGGTTTGCTCCAGCGCCGCCTTGACCGCTTCGACGATGCCGGAGAGGGGTTCCTGCAGTGCCTCCAGGATCTCATTGCTGTTGAGGGTAAAGCTGCGGGGGATACCCTCCGCCAGATTCCGGCCCTTGACCTCGATCTCCCTCACCTCATTGCCGGGGAAGGCCGAGCCGATCTCTTTCTTGACCCGTTCGGCCGTGGCCTCGCCGATCAGGGTACCGTAGTTGCGTCGCACGTAATTGATGATGGCGTCATCGAAGCGATCGCCCCCGACCCGCACCGAGTTGGCGTAGACGATGCCGTTGAGCGAGATGATGGCCACCTCCGAGGTACCGCCGCCGATATCCAGTACCATGGAGCCCCGGGCTTCATCCACCGGCAGACCGGCGCCGATGGCGGCGGCCATGGGTTCTTCGATCAGGTAGACCTCACGTGCCCCGGCTCCGGCAGCAGATTCCTTGATGGCGCGCCTTTCCACCTGGGTGGAGCCACAGGGTACGCACACCAGTACTCGGGGGCTGGGCCGGATCAGCTTGGTTTCGTGCACTTTGTGGATAAAGTGCTGGAGCATCTTTTCTGTGACCGTGAAGTCAGCGATTACGCCGTCTTTCATGGGGCGGATGGCGGTGATGTTTTTGGGCGTTCGCCCCAGCATCTGTTTGGCTTCCTCCCCTACCGCGGCTACGGATTTCCCACCTCCGGGCCCCCGGTCCTGGCGGATGGCGACGACCGAAGGCTCGTCGAGCACGATACCCTGGCCTCTGGCGTAGATGAGTGTATTGGCCGTACCAAGGTCAATCGAGAGGTCATTGGAGAAAATGCCGCGTATGCGTCTGAACAACATGGCGAAAATAGGTTCCCATGGGAAAGTATCAGGATCAGGACCGTGGGCATTCATCTGCTGCCCGAGATCCACTGGAAAAGGCGTAATCTAGCAACCAGAGGGGGTGTGGGGCAAGGAACAGTTCGCTAAAATATATAAATGTGTTAATTTGCTAGCTTTTTCAGCGTTGGCTTCGGAGCGAGTAAAAACATGCCCCTGGATAGATCCGATGTGGAGAAGATCGCCCACCTGGCACGGTTGGCGGTCAGTGAAAGCGAGCTGGATGCCGTGGCTGGCGACCTCTCGAACATACTCGACCTGGTCGAGCAGATGGATTCTGCTGACACGGTCGGGGTAACACCGATGGCCCACCCACTGCATATGGCCCAGCGCCTGCGGGAGGACCGGGTGACGGAGACGGATCAGCGGGAACGCTTCCAGTCTATCGCCCCCGCCACCGAGAACGGGCTCTATCTCGTTCCACAGGTCATCGAGTAACAGTCATGCACGACAAGAGCATAGCGCAGCTGGCATCCGGACTCAGGGCCGGTGAATTCTCCAGCGTCGATCTGACCCAGGCCTTCCTGGACCGGATCGAGCAGTACGACGGGGCGTTGAACAGCTTCATAACCATCGCGGAACAGGCTGCCCTGAAATCGGCGGAGGCGGCGGATCGTCGCCTTCGCACGGGTAAGGCGACGCTACTCACGGGTATCCCGATCGCCCACAAGGACATCTTTTGTACCGATGGGGTGAAAACCAGTTGTGGCTCTCGCATGCTGGACCACTTCATTGCACCTTACGATGCCACCGTCGTCACCCGTTTCGACCAGGCGGGGGCGGTGATGTTGGGCAAGACCAATATGGACGAGTTTGCCATGGGGTCATCCAACGAGACCAGCTATTACGGCCCGGTCCATAATCCCTGGGACCAGGAGAGTGTGCCCGGGGGTTCCTCCGGTGGCTCGGCGGCGGCCGTGGCGGCCCGACTCTGCGTTGCTGCCACGGGTACCGATACCGGAGGCTCGATCCGCCAGCCGGCAGCCCTCTGCGGCCTGACCGGGCTAAAGCCAACCTACGGCCGGGTCTCCCGCTACGGCATGATCGCCTTCGCCTCTTCCCTGGATCAGGGCGGGTCGCTGACCCGCAGTGCGGCGGATGCGGCTGCCATGCTGCAGGTGATGGCCGGTTTCGATCCCCGGGATTCGACGAGTGCGGAGCGGCCGGTGCCGGACTACGGTGCTGCGCTCGAAGACGAGATCGCCGGTCTCAGGATCGGTCTCCCGAAAGAGTATTTCGGCGAGGGGCTGGACCCGGCAGTGGCCCGTTCAGTGGAGCAGGCGATCGATGAGTACCGTCGGCTGGGGGCGGAGGTGAAAAAGATCAGTCTCCCGAACAGCGCACTAGCGATACCCACCTACTATGTGGTGGCACCGGCCGAGTGCTCTTCCAACCTGGCCCGTTTCGATGGTGTCCGCTTCGGTCACCGCTGTGACGACCCCAAGGATCTGGAAGAGCTCTACAAACGTTCCCGGGGGGAGGGTTTCGGGGCCGAGGTGAAACGCCGTATTCTGATCGGGACCTATGCCCTGTCGGCCGGCTACTATGATGCCTACTATCTGAAGGCGCAGCAGATCCGGAAATTGATATCGGACGACTTTCGGAGCGCCTTCGAGCAAGTGGACGTGGTGATGGGGCCGACCGCCCCGGGGACCGCTTTCGGTATCGGTGAGAAGGCGGACGACCCGGTCACCATGTACCTGTCGGACACCTATACCATCGCCGTCAATCTGGCCGGACTTCCTGCCGTCTCCATTCCGGTCGCCCCGGTCGGCGGCAAGCCCGTGGGGCTGCAGATCATCGGCGACTATTTTCAGGAAAGCCGGCTGTTGAACATGGCGCATCGCTATCAGCAGGTCACGGATTGGCATTTGGCAATGCCTGAAATGCAGGATCTAGGATAAAGGCAGGTACTAGGTACTAGGTACTAGGTACTAGGTACTAGGTACTAGGTACTAGGTACTAGGTACTA
>JAUXBK010000097.1 GCA_030619405.1 Sedimenticola sp.
GCGATCTCACTGCATACAGACATCTCCATTTCCACTCAAAATCATCTCCCTTTTTTGTTGACGAACTTCTTGAGCCGCTGGCGCTTGTTGACCTGTCTTTTGGTCAGTTTGTTCTTCCGGCCCTTGAACGGGTTGTCGCCGGAGCGGTACTCCAGCCGCACCGGAGTGCCGTGCAGCGAGAACGCCTTGCGAAACCGTTTCACCAGGTAGCGGGTGTAGGTAGCCGGCACCGCTTCGGTCTGATTGCCGTGGATGACGATGATCGGCGGGTTGCGCCCGCCCTGGTGGGCGTACCGCAGTTTGATCCGCCGCCCGCGGACCATGGGCGGCTGGTGCTCCTGTACCGCCAGCTCCAGCACCCGGGTCAGTTCCGGCGTAGGCAGGTTACGGGTGGCGCTGGCATAGACCCGCTCCACCAGCGGGAAGAGATCACCCACCCCCGAGCCGTGCAGGGCCGAGATCAGCTGGCGCGGGGCGAAGTCCAGAAACGGCAGTTTTCGCTCCACTTCTTCCCGGACCCGCTCCCGTTGCTCCGGGTCCAGGCCGTCCCACTTGTTGATCGCGACCACCAGCGCCCGGCCACTCTCCAGTATATGCCCGGCCAGGGTCGCATCCTGCTCACCCACCCCCAGCCGCGCATCCAGCACCAGCAGTATCACATTGGCCTGCTCGATCGCCTGCAGCGTCTTGATGACGCTGAATTTCTCGATTACCTCGGTGACCCGTGCCCGGCGTCTGACGCCGGCGGTATCGATCAGGGTGTAGGGCCTGTCGTCGCGGCTGAAGGAGATGAAGACACTGTCCCGGGTGGTCCCGGGCTGATCGAAGGCGACCACCCGCTCCTCCCCCAGCATCCGGTTGACCAGGGTGGACTTCCCCACGTTGGGCCGTCCCACCACGGCGATCTGGATCCCCTTCTCTCCCGGGCCCTCTCCCTCCTCCGTCGCGGGCAGGGAGGAGAGTACCCCGTCGATCAGGGAGCGGACCCCCCGCCCGTGTACCGCCGCGATGGCAACCGGCTCTCCCAACCCCAGGGCATAGAACTCGGCCCCGGCCAGCCTCAGGTCCAGATTCTCACTCTTGTTGATCACCAGGCTGATGGGCTTGCCGGTACGCCGCAGTTGTGCGGCGATCTCTTCGTCACCACCGGTACACCCCGTCTTCCCGTCCAGCATGAACAGGATGTGGTCGGCCTCGTCGATGGCCGCCCGCACCTGCTGCTCCATCAGCAGGACGACATCGCTCCCCTCGCCGCTGATTCCACCGGTATCCACCACCACATAGGGCTTGCTGCCCATGCGCCCGACCCCGTACTGGCGATCCCGGGTGAGACCAGGCTGATCGGCGACCAGTGCGTCCCGGCTGCGGGTCAGGCGGTTGAACAGGGTCGACTTGCCCACATTGGGGCGTCCGACGAGTGTGATTACCGGTAACATGGGGAACCCAGCCCTTTCAAGGTGTCAACGCACTGAAATATATAGGATAAAATCGGAACATAAAGCAGCTCTCAGATCCGTAGGGTGTGGTGAGGAACGAACCGCACCAACCTCAGGCTTGGCAGCTTCCCCCGGTGCGGTTCGCAAGCTCACCGCACCCTACGAAACTTCTATTGATTTAGATAGTTATGAGGCACCTTGAAAAGGCTGCATGGGGAGCCCTGTCAGGGCTGCTCCTCGGGTGAATCCAGGGTGACCGCCGTCAGCCCGCCGCCTTCGTCATAGATATAGGCCACCCCGTCCACTACCAGCGGTTTGGCAGAGACCCGGTCGCCGCCGACGCTGATGCGGGCTGCCATGTGGCCATCTTCGGTGGCCAGCCAATGGATATAGCCGTCGAAATCACCCACCAGCACATAATCACCCAATACCGCCGGCGCCGAGAGTTTGCGGTGCAGCAGCTGATCGTTCTTCCAGGCGGCGGCGCCGTTACGCTGATCGATGGCCCAGACCCGGCCCTTGTCATCCGAGACGTAGAGCTGTCGCCAGTCCACTCCGAGGCCGGCGTAAGAGGAGAGTGGCCGGTTCCAGAGCAGCACGCCGGAATCCTCCGATACCGCCGCCGTGTCCCCCTGATAGGTGGTCACATAGACCACGTCGTCCAGCACCAGGGGATCGCTGTCGATGTCCACCAGGCGCTCCAGCTCGGTACGACCCGTGGGCGTGGTGATACTGCTCTCCCACACCACGTCACCCGTGGCCAGATCCAGCGCCACCAGCTTGCCGCCGTCGGTGCCACAGATCACCCGCCCCAGGCTGATCACCGGCGAGCTGCTGCCATGCAGAGTGAGGATGGGAACGCTACGGTCATAGAGCCAGAGCAGATCCCCGGAGGCACTGTCGAAGCCGACGATCTTGCCATCCAGGGTGTGGACCGCCGTAACCCCCTCTGCCGCCTTGGGCACCGACAGGATCTCACTGGTCACCTTGCCTCGCCACGCCTCGGCACCGGTCTCGCTGTGCAGCGCCACCAGCTCTGCCTGACTGGTCCCGATCAGCACCAGTCCATCGCCCACACCGGGTCCGCCGGAAATATCCAGTCCGGTGTCGACGCCCCACACCAGCTCACCGGTCTCGGCATCGAACGCCTTGACCTCACCGCCCGCCTCTGCGGCGTAGAGTATCCCATCCGCATAGGAGGGGACCAGGCTCAGCCGCTGGTCTCCTGATCCGCCCCCCACCGAGCGGCTCCAGAGGGTCCGTGGCTGAATCTCATTCTCCAGCTCCACCAGCTCCGCCGGCTCTTCCACGTTGTCGCTGGAAAACCAGCCCAGGCTGCCGCAGCCGGTCAGCAACAGGAGCGAAAACAGCAGCAGAATCCGTATCATCGATCTAGGAGCCTGTCCGAAAATAGAGAACCTATTGCGGAAAAGCCATTTCGGCCCATTTTTCCGCTCATTCTCGTTAAATATGAGTAACTATTCGCCTCAAATGACCGAAAAAATGGACTCAAAATGGCTTCCCCTCGTGACGGCTTCTATTCTCGGACAGGCTCCTAGTACAACAAATACTAAGTACCAGGGTGTCGGATTACGGCGCGCTCATAAGTATGTGATAACCTGACATATCAGTGAGATGCGCGCCTAATCCAACCTACATTCTGTTCGTAGGGACTTAGCATTTGCTGTACTAGGAGCCTTCGGCCACCGCCAGATCTTCCAGTTTCATCCTGATCACGGCGGTGTTACCAACATCGGTGGCCAAGGCTTCGAGATAGGCGCTGCGTGCCCCTTCCCGGTCGCCCCTGGCGAGTGCGATATCTCCTTTCAGGGCTGAGAACTCACCCCGAAAGCTGTCATCTTTTGCGTTTGCCACCACTGCAGCGGCCCCCTCGGCATCGCCCTCGCTGATCAGGATCCGCGCCAGGTGCAGACGTGCAATCTGCTGCAGCGACTGGCTGCTGCCCTTCTGCTCCACCTGTTTCAACAGCGCCCGGGCAGCAGCGGTGTCGCCCTGTTCCAGCTTCACTCGGGCCAGTGTCAGCGAGGCGAAGGTATCGTAGGCGCTGCCCTGAAACTCGCTGGCGATGATCTCGGCCTGTTTGCTGGCAATTTCGTTATTCTTTGCGGCCAGCGACTGGCTCATCTGCTCGAACAGCATCGATGCCTGACCGGCTACCTGCTGTTGGTGCTGGTTCCAGTACTGCCACCCGAACACCGCACCAAGCCCCAGAACGACACCGGCGATCACCGACTTGCCATTCTCTTTCCACCACTTCTTGAGCTCTTCAACCTGCTCTTCTTCCGAAAGGGTTACGTCTACCATACTCTCCTCGTTACCGGTTCAGTCACCGACTCTGTTCTGTTCACCAGTTCGGTCAGAAAACCTCTGACAGAAAAAATCCCTTGAGGCCGTCGAACGGGATCTCCCGCTGTTCCGCCTGCTCCCGCAGCGGCTTGATCCCGGCGACGCCCCGGGCCAGCTCATCCTCGCCCAGCACCAGGGCGTAGGCGGCCCCGCTGCGGTCTGCCTTCTTGAACTGACTCTTGAAACTGCCGCCGCCGCAATGGCTGATCAGGCGCAGCCCGGGGATCTCGTCGCGCAACCGCTCTGCCAGCAGCATGCCCTGCTGCTGCGGTGCCCCGGCCGCCAGTACCAGATAGGCGTGGGGGTTGTTCAGCCCCTGCCCCGCACCCTGCTCCTGGAGCAGCGCCACCAGACGTTCGACGCCCATGGCAAAGCCGATCGCCGGGGTCGGGCGCCCGCCCAGTTGCTCCACCAGCCCGTCATAACGCCCACCGGCGCAGACCGTGCCCTGGGCCCCGAGCCGGGTGGTTACCCACTCGAATACGGTACGTGAGTAGTAATCCAGCCCCCGCACCAGTCGCGGGTTCACGTTACAGGCCACGCCGGCATCGTCCAGTCCCTGGCAGATGGCATCGAAGTGCTGGCGTGATGCCTCTCCCAGGTGCTCGAGCAGAGTGGGAGCGGCGTCGATCAGGGGTTTCATCGCCGGGTTCTTGGCGTCCAGAATCCGCAGCGGGTTGGTTTCGAGCCGACGCAGGCTCTCCTCATCCAGTTGCTCCCGGTGCGCCGACAGATAGGCCACCAGCCGTTCCTGATAGAGCGCACGCTCTGCCACGGTACCCAGGGTATTGACCTGGAGCTCCAGGCCATCCAGCCCCAGGGCCTGCCAGAAACGGCGACTGATCAGTATCATCTCCAGGTCGATATCCGGCCCGGCCAGCCCGTAGGCCTCTGCACCGATCTGGTGAAACTGACGATAACGCCCCTTCTGCGGGCGCTCGTGCCGAAACATCCCGCCCCGGTACCAGAGCCGCTGCACCTGGTTGTGGAACAGGCCCTTCTCGATGCCGGCGCGGACACAGCCGGCGGTCCCTTCCGGCCGCAAGGTCAGGCTGTCACCATTCCGGTCCTGAAACGTGTACATCTCCTTTTCGACGATATCGGTCACCTCACCGATGGAACGTCGAAACAGCTCGGTCATCTCCAGAATCGGGGTGCGGATCTCCCGGTAACCATAGCGATCGAGCACATCTTTCACCCGCCCCTCAAGAAACTGCCACAAAGGGCTCTCATCGGGCAGGAGATCGCGCATGCCACGAATGGCCTGGATATTCTTTGCCATATCGGTTCGAACCCGTGCCGGAGGGCTGCCCTATCTAGGAGCCTGTCCGAGAATAGAGAACCTACTCAGCAACTGCTCCATGCGTTGCTCTACCTCCTGCATCCCTGCAGTCGTGCGGAAAACCCATTTTGGCCAGATTTCCCGATTAAATTCATTAAATATGTCCAATATTCGCCTCATTTAATCGAAAAATCTGACTCAAAATGGATTCCCCTCGCTACGATTCCTATTCTCGGACAGGCTCCTAGGATCCAGGGTAAAGCGAGCCACGTTGCCACGGATGTGGGGGGTCAGATCGAACGGTTTGCCATCCACGGATATGCTTACACTGTTGGCATTGCCCAGTACCACCTGGTAGGGCGGAGTGCCGCCGAGCACCCGACGGGTGCCCGCTTTCATCTCACCCTGCAGTTTGAAGCTGCCACCGGCATCCTGGATCTTTACCCAGGAGACCTGGCCGAAGGTGAGATTTATCCGGCCGGTGGTGGCAGCAGGTTCGGGCATGGCCTCCGGTTCTGTCTTCGGTTCAGATTCAGGTTCAGCCGCAGGAGCCGGCAGCGCTGCCTCACCCATCTCTGCGGTGCCTGTCACCCCCGTTTTCTCGCCTCCAGCGGCGGTCGGTGTCTCCTCCCGGGCTGCATCTTCCGGCAGTGCCTCTTCCTGCGGCGGGAGTCTCAATATCCCCTCTCCGCCTGCGCCCATTTCCGGCACCCCATCGGTGGTGATCTCGCCAGGCAGCATGGTCGATCCAGGTTCTCCCGGCAGCGCATCAACCGTTTCTGCAACCGTCGCCGACCCGTCATCCCACGACTCCGTCACCGACGGCCACTGCAGATACCCCCGCCACCAGATCACCACCAGGGCGATCAGACCGATGACGATCCCCCAGGTGATCAGCCGGACCAGCAGGTGACCACTGCCCACTTCGTGCCGTACCTGGGCGATGTGCAACTCCGGCAGGGGTTCCCGGGGCCCGTGCAGCTCGTGATAAGCGGCCAGCAGAGGTTCCGTGGGAACGCCCAGCAGGCGAGCATAATTGCGCAGATATCCTTGGGTGAAGACCGATCCCGGGAGCCGGTCATACTGATCTGCCTCCAGTGCCTCCAGTTTGTCCTCACCCAGATGCAGCAGCGCCGCCACTCTCGACAGGTCCAGTCCCTGGGCCTCCCGTATCCGTTTGAGGCGTTCGCCAGGGCCAGTCGCGCGACCCTCCAGCGCCTCTTCTGTCTCCTCGGGATTCATCGTCTCTCCGACTCTCTCAGGCGTTGGGTTTCCTGTGAATCAGGAAAATTGTTCTCCAATATCATGGCATAGTTTTCCACCCGATCTTCATCTCCCAGCTTGCGCGCGATCCGGATCCCCATCCACAAGGACTCTGCAGTCGGCCTGACCAAGTCCATGTAACGTTTCAGATAACCCTCGGCCCGCCTGTACTTGCCTTCACCGAGACGCAACCGGGTCATCTCCAGCAGCGCCACAGGAAACCTCGGGTTGCGCTGCAGCGCTTGTCTCAGATAGATATCGGTCTGCAGCAGATCCCCCCGCTTTCTCTTGCAGATCGCCGCATTGGTCCAGGCGATCTCCGGGCTGCTGTAGAGGGGGTTCTCCAACGCCAGCATGAACTCCTTCTCCGACTCGTCATAACGGTTCTGACGGCACAGAAAGGTGCCGTAGGCGTTGCGGACGTAGGAGTTGCGCGGCTCCAGTTCGAGCGCTTCCCGAAAATGCCTTTCCGCTACCGGTTCTTCACCCAGCCGAGCATAGATCAGGGCAATCACGTTGTGCGCCAGGGCATTGTCCGGCTCCACCGACAGGGACTTCTGGGCGTGCCTCAGGGCGATATCATACTGTCCCCGCTGCATGTAGGCGACGGCCAGTTTGACATAGACGTCACCGGCACCCTGGGTGCTGTTCTTGGCCAGCTGCCCGGTATTGTCCTCGTCGCCGGTGGTGGCCATACCGCCACAACCTGAAACCCCCAGCGCCGCGATCAGAAGGGCAACCACGATCACCAGCAACGGAAATCGGCTGTTCATGCGCTCCCTCTGGTGACACTGACTACTGGCACCCGCCGCAGTTCCCGCCGGCTGCGGTCCTTTACCCGCCCCACCAGCTGACCACAGGCGGCATCGATGTCGTCGCCCCGGGTCTTGCGGGTCATGGAGATGATCCCCGACTTCATCAGTCGCTGGCGAAACGCCTCGATACGCTCCGGCGGTGAGCGGCGATAACGGGTGCCGGGAAACGGGTTGAACGGGATCAGGTTCAGCTTCGAGGGAGTTCCTTCCAGCAGCCGGATCAGCTGCCTGGCGTGCTGGATCGAGTCGTTGACGCCGTCCAGCATCACGTACTCCCAGGTGATCTTGCGCCGCCGGTCGCCACGGATGAATTCCCGGCAGGCGGGTATCAGCTGCTCCAGGGGGTACTTCCGATTGATCGGCACCAGCTGGTCCCGCAGCGTGTTGTTGGGTGCATGCAGGGAGACTGCCAGGCTCACGTCACTGAGCTCCCGCAATCGGTAGATTGCCGGGACGATACCTGAAGTACTGAGTGTAACCCGGTATTTTGAAAGCATATAAGTCAGATCGTCCTGCATGATACGCATGGCGCTGATCACGGCATCGAAGTTGGCCAGGGGTTCCCCCATACCCATCAGCACCACATTGGTGAGGGGACGGTCGCTCTCCCGCACCGCCACCCACACCTGGCCGATGATCTCTGCCACCGTCAGGTTACGGTTGAACCCCTGCTGGGCGGTGGAACAGAAGCTGCAGTCCAGGGAGCAACCAATCTGGGTCGAGACACACAGGGTGCTACGCTCCCCATCCGGGATGTAGACCGCCTCGACCCGGTTGTTACATTCCAGCTCCAGCAGCCACTTGTGGGTACCGTCCCGGGCCGGCTGGTCGAGTATGATCTCGGGCACCCGGATCTCGGCCACCTCCTTGAGCTGGGAACGAAGCCGCTTGGAGAGATCGGTCATGGTATCGAAATCGGTCACCCCGTGCTTGTGGATCCACTTCAACACGTTACGACCGTGAAACGCCTTGGAACCGATTCCCTGGAAGAAGGCCTCCATGGCCTTCCGGTCCAGCTCCATCAGGTTGGTTTTCTGATGCGTGATCAAGCCGGCCTCAGCGGGTCCGCTCGCAGACGCCTTCGGGGAAGAAAAACGCGATCTCCACCTTGGCGGTTTCCGGTGCGTCAGAACCATGTACCGCATTTTCGTCCACGGTCTCTGCGAAATCCGCACGAATGGTACCGGCTGCCGCCTCCTTCGGGTTGGTGGCACCCATCACTTCACGATTTTTCGCAATGGCATCCTCACCCTCGAGCACTTGTACCATGACCGGGCCGGAAGTCATGAACTCCACCAGATCGGTATAGAAAGGACGCTCCTTGTGCACTGCGTAAAACTCACCCGCCTGCTCGGGGGTGAGCTGCAGCATCCTGGCGGCAACGACCCTGAGACCCGCATCCTCGAACCGGCTGTAGATCTGACCGATCACATTCTTGGCTGCCGCATCCGGCTTGATGATCGAGAGAGTACGTTCAATTGCCATTTAAAACTCCATAATATTCAGATAATAAAAAAACATTGCGCCGCATTTACTGCGCAACGGAATGATCTCGGGGCACCCGCTTTTGTCACCCGAAGAAACGTCCCGGACAGTCACCTCTCCCACGTTCCCGGAGGTCTTTCCCGTGACTGGACCACCCTCTGTTTTCTGTTGCTAAAGCCGGGCCTTAGTTTACCTTGTGCAGGTCGATTCAGGCAATCACCCGGCTCCAGAACCTGCTGCCACCCAAAGGGAAACGGAGCGGGCCGGACAGATTGTCACCTGGATTCTGCAAGTAGTCGCACAAACTCTGTATGCACGACTACTTCAGACCTCACCATTTCCGTTCAAAATCGTCTCAATAAATGGACAGGATTAACAGGTTTATATAATTCTGTAAATTCTGTTAATCCTGAACAATCCTGTAAATCCTGTCATTTTTTTGGTGCCGGCAACGGCCTGTACTCGTTGCAGAGTGTCCAATTTTCGTCTGAAAATATGTTTTTTTATTAAA
>JAUXBK010000205.1 GCA_030619405.1 Sedimenticola sp.
GGCCCTCCAGGCGCGCCCCGTATGCACCATCCGCCCCCAGCGCCACCTCCAGTCGCTCCAGATCTCCCGAGAGGCGACCCTGCAGCTTCATCAGCGGGAGCCCCTCCGGCTGGTACCGCAACTCCGTCTCCATAGCCAGGGGATAGGTACCCACGGGTGTCAGCCGCCCGCTCGCCTCCAGCGCCGTCTCCTGCCGCGTCACCGAGAGCCGTTCCACGCTGATTCCGGAGACGTTCCAGCGCGCCTCCAGCAGCAGCTGCTGCAGCGCCAGGGGCGTGTCGCCGGGGGAGGTGATCAGCGTCACCTCCCGGACCCGTGCCCGCTCCAGCAGGATCTCCAGCGGGGGGCGCATCTCCGGCAGATCCGTTATCGGCTCGTCATCCTCCACCAGCACCGCGTAGTGGACGCCGCTGATCTCCAGCGCAGTGATCTGCAGGAGACCCTGCCACAACGCTTGCGGTCGCCACTGCAGATAGAGCTCGCTGATCTCCAGCCGCTCCGATGGATCCTGGTAACTCAGCCCGTACAGGCGCAATTCACCGAACAGCCCCCCCTCCACCCGATCGATCCGAAGCTCACCCGGAACCAGTGCCAGCAGGGCAGGCTGTTGCAGCAGCCAGTTCAACCCGGTGGCATTTCCCAGCAACAGGCCTGTCGCGCCGCCCAGGGTCAGCAGGAGCAGCAACAGCCCAAGGAACAGGCGTCTCAGAAACCTGCTCACAATACCGTTCCGAAGCCCACATGGAGGCGCCACTCCTTGAAGCGCGGGCTGTCGTCCTTTCTATTCAACGGCCAGGCGACGTCTACCCGTACACTGCCGAAAGGGGAGAGCCAGTGCAAGCCGACCCCACTCCCGTAATAGATCTTGTCCGATGATGAATCGAAGGCGTTACCGGCATCCACGAAGACAGCTGCCACCCAGTCGTCCAGTACCCGGTGATCGTATTGGATACTGGCGGTCACTACGTTCCTGCCGCCCACCACCTCTTTGTCCTTGCCTTTGGGCCCCAGCGATTTGTAGTCATAGCCACGAATGCTCTGGTCGCCACCGGTAAAGAAGCGCAGCGTCGAAGGATACTGGTCGAAATCCGCAACCGTCGCCAACCCCAGCTCTCCGCGAACATTGAAACGTCCCCGTTCACCCACAGGGAACAGGTATTTGGTCTTGATATGCCCACGCAGGTAGGCGGTATCGGAAATCACACCCGAGCTGCCCTTGACCTGCATGAACCAGTAGTTGCCTTGGGTGGGAAAACGGGAATCATCGACCCGTGTACGCTCCAGGCTGCTTCCCAGGCTCAGCAGCATGGTGCGTTTCTTGGGGTCCTTACCGGCAGCGAACCGTTCATACAGAAATTCCGTGAACAAACGTGATGACCAGGTGCGCCAGCGGGAAAGGTAACCTCCGGTCAATCCCACGCTGTTGGATTTGGATGTCTTGGTATCTTCGTGTCTGAGCAGGCCGCTAAAGGCCAGCCTGTCGGTGCGGGGGTCGTTGACCGGGATCCAGTAACCGTACCTCAGGGTACTCTCGACCTCGGAAACTTTGAGCAGGTTCTCCGACTGGTGCCCATAACGGTTGATGAGACGGTTCTTCCAGCGTACCAAGGCATTGGGGCCAATATCGGTATCGTAGCCCAGGCCGAACGAAAGCCGGTGCCGTTTCGCCGGGGTCATTTCCACGTCCACCGGCACCCGGTCCCCCTCCACCTGATCGAACCGGGGGCGCACATCCACCAGCGAAAAATAGTCAGTCACCACGAACGCCTGCTGTAACGACAGCAGGATCTCCTGTGAATAACGGACACCGGGCTCGACCCGGACGTAGCGCCGCGCCAGATCCGGGTCCAGAATGTCCTGATGCAGGCGGATCTCCCCGAGATGGAAGCGGTCACCGGTATCGATGTGGAGATGTATGGAGGCCTGGCCCTGCACCGGGTCCACCCGGACCCGATGGATCGTCATCCGAGTCCGAGGGTACCCCAGGGTATCCGCCAGTGACAGGAGTTCCTCCTTCCCCTTTTCGTAGGCGGCGCTGTCCAGGACATCCCCTTCCTGCAGCGGAAAGCCGGCGACGGCTGCCTGCAGCTGCGACTCACTGCTTCCTTCCCCGAGCAGTTTCAGATCCAGCTCGACCACATGCACCCGGGGCCCCGGGTCCACGCTGTATCGGGCCACCCAGCCCCCATTGGCCTGGCGCAGCTCCCCTTCCACGCTCACCCGGAAATAGCCAAAGGGCTGCAGTGCCTTGGCGATCTCCTCTTTCCCCACCTTGTACAGGTAACGCAGCTGCCCCTCGGTCAGTTCCGGGTCCCCTTTTTTCTGCTCCAGCTCCAGGTAGGCCCTGGCGTTGTCCAGCAATTCACCCTCGATGCCATCGATCTGGACATCGACCTTGACTGCAGCACAAACGGCCGCTGACCAGCAAAGGCACAGCAATATAAGCAGGCTGAGCGCCTGGTTACTACCCTGGCCGGGGATCTGCCACACCATTCAAGGCTGGGGGCGGGTGAAAGTCCACTGTTTCTCGTCCGAATCCCTGGCGGAAAAGCGATAACCTTCCCGGTCGAACTGTTTGAGATCCCGGGACTCCTCGAGCCGGTTGCGGATGATGTAGTCGGCCATCATGCCCCGGGCCCGTTTGGCAAACACCGCGACGATCCGGGCCTCGCCACTCTTAACTTCCTTGAAATTGACCTGCAGCAGGCGTCCCTGCAGCAGCCGCGGCTTGACCGCCCTGAAGTACTCGTTCGAAGCCAGGTTGACCAGTACCGGCTCCTGCTGTCGCACCAGGTCATCGTTGAGACAGCGGGTGATCCGCTCGCCCCAGAACTGGTACAGATTCTCCCCCTGGGGGTTCGGCAGCTTCGTCTTCATCTCCAGCCGGTAGGGTTGAATCAGATCCAGCGGGCGCAGACATCCATACAGGCCCGAAAGTATGCGCAGGTGCCCCTGTGCAAAATCGAGATCCGCCTCCGTATACCCGGCGACAGGGATTCCCCGGTATACATCACCCATGAAGGCAAACAGCGCCGGCCGCGCATTCTTTTCGGTAAACGGGGTCGAAAATTTCCGGTACCGCTCCACGTTGAGATTGGCAATCTTCTCGCTCACTTCCATCAACTGGCCGATCTGTACACTGCTGTACTTTCTCAGCGCTTCTATGAGCAGCAGCGAATCGTCCAGCATAACGGGCGTACTGACTTTCGAAAACGGCGCTTCCGACTCGAAATCCTGACCTTTGGAGGGCGACAGAGCGATAATCATGCTGATCCCGGATTTGCATTAGTCATCGATTGCCTACATCAGGTTGCCGACGGGTCATCGCGGCGCAGCATCGGGCAGTGGGGAGCGGGGCTGTTCATGCCCCGGGCCCGTTGCGCTGCAACCGTTGCAGACGCAGCTTCAAGGCGACGCCGAGCACCACCATACCGCTGATCACCGAGAGCAGAATGAAGTTTGCCTTGCCCGTCGATAAATAGAGCACTACCTGTAACCCGGCGCTGAACCAGAAAAAGAGCACCGCCACCACCCACATGGTCCGGACCCTGGCCTTCTGTTTCTCCCATGCCGCATCCCCTCCGGCCAGGCCGGGGAGGGTGTTCTCTTTCGCTGTGTCTGATCTCAATTCAACCCCACCATCTGATGCAGTTGCCGTACCACACCGCTGTCCAGACCGGTGCGCTGAGCCAGTTGCTGCAGATAGGCAGTCTCCTCGTCCGTGTCGACCTCGATGGCGAACAGGGAGGCGAGATAGACCTGCGCGGCAACCCCTTCGTCCGGGATATCCCGGACCAGACCGTCCAGATCCAGGGGGCCCTGCATCTCCTCCATGACCATCTGCTGGACCGTGGCATCGGCCCCTGCCTCTTTAAGGCGGCCGAGTATCTTCTGAATCTCGTCGCTGTCGATCTGGCCGTCCGCCTTGGCTGCATTGATCATCCCCTTGAGGATCACGGAGGCGGTCGCCTCCAGCGCTTCCTCCTCCTGAGCATTACCGGGGGCACGCACGCCCAGCGGCGGCTCGCTGGAGGAAAATCCCATCGCAGAGCTGGCCGGTTGCCGGTTCATGTTCTTGAAGGCCTGGAATGCGAGACCTGCCAGCATGGCCATCGCCCCGCCCCCCAGGGCCCCCTTTACCGAATCGCCCCCGCCGCCGAACAAGGCACCCGCGAGTGCGCCCAGACCGCCGGTGGCCAGCGGATTGCTGCCAATCGAGGATCCGCCCTGTCCGCTCATCATCCCCTTCGCCGCATCCATCAGACCACCAAGCAGCCCGCCGCCACCGCTTCCCCCCATGACCTGATCCAGCAACCCGCCGGATTGCCCCATACCCTGTGGTCCCATGGCATTTCCCACCCGCGCGTTACCGGACTGGGAAAGGCCTCCCTGCATCAGTACACCCACCAGATCGCTCAAACCTGCCATCGCTTCCATCCTCTGTTTTTACCTGTCCCGACAAATCGCAGCCCTGGTTCTGTCCACCCTCCAGACTGCACCCTGACCCCCACTTTACCAGAAACCGGGCAGGCAAAATCACTGGATGACCCATCATCGATCAACACACAACATTTTAGTCCAGACCTCGCCATTTCCGCTCAAAATCGTCTCAATAAATGGACAGGATTAACAGGTTTATGTAATTCTGTAAATTCTGTTAATCCTGAACAATCCTGTAAATCCTGTCATTTTTTTGGTGTCGGCAACGGGCTGTACTCGTTGCAGAGTGTCCAATTTTCGTCTGAA
>JAUXBK010000082.1 GCA_030619405.1 Sedimenticola sp.
GGGTGATTTCGTTTCCGTGCCGGAGGCCGTCAGCCGCGCCCGGCAGATGGTGGAGGAGGGGGCAGCGATCATCGATGTCGGGGGCGAGTCCACCCGACCGGGTGCAGATCCGGTATCAGAGCGGGAAGAGCTGGCCCGTGTGATTCCAGTAATCCGTGCGATCGCCGCCGAGCTCCCGGTGCCAGTCTCCATCGACAGCAGCAAGGCGGTGGTCATGACGGAGGCGGTGGCGGCCGGGGCGGGCCTCATCAATGATGTGCTGGCACTGCAGTCGCCTGGTGCGCTCGCTGCAGCACGGGATGCGGGGGTTCCCGTCTGCCTGATGCACATGCAGGGTAAGCCTCGTGTCATGCAGGACAACCCCCACTATACCGATGTGACCAACGAAGTGGGGTTGTTTCTGGCGGATCGAGTCGCGGCCTGTGAGGCAGCGGGTATCCCTCGGACGCGGCTGCTGTTGGACCCGGGCTTCGGTTTTGGGAAACGCCTGGAACATAATCTCTCTCTGCTCAAGAACCTGGCCAGGCTGGCCGATACAGGGATACCGCTGCTGGTGGGTATTTCCCGGAAGTCCATGCTGGGTGCCCTGTTGGGGGATGCCCCGGTCGATCAGAGGCTATACGGTGGGCTGGCGGCAGCGGTACTGGCGGTGGAGCGGGGGGCGTCGATCGTTCGTGCCCATGACGTCAGGGCCACAGTGGATGCATTGAAGGTCACCCAGGCAATACTCGAAGCCTGAGCAACAGGAGTCGCATATGGAAAGGAAGTATTTTGGAACGGATGGCATCAGGGGACGTGTGGGTGAAGGCAGGATCACGCCGGAATTCGTGCTGCGGCTCGGCTGGGCCGTAGGCAAGGTGCTGGGAAAGGGCCAGGGGGGCAAGGTCCTGATCGGCAAGGACACCCGGATCTCCGGCTATATGTTCGAATCCGCTCTGGAGGCGGGGCTGGTGGCCGCGGGGGTCGATATCCATCTGCTGGGCCCGATGCCGACTCCCGGGATTGCCTACCTGACCCGCACCCTCCGCGCTCAGGCAGGGATCGTCATCAGCGCCTCGCACAACCCTCATTATGACAACGGCATCAAGTTCTTTTCAGCCGATGGGACCAAACTCCCGGATGTAGTTGAACAGGCGATCGAAGCTGAACTGGAGAAGCCGCTCACAACCGTCGGATCGGAGCAGCTGGGCAGGGCCTACCGGGCCGAGGACGCGGCTGGACGCTACATCGAATTCTGCAAGAGCACCATCCCCTGGGTGATGGACTTCAGCGGCATCAAACTGGTGGTGGACTGCGCCAATGGGGCGACTTATCACATTGCACCCCATGTATTCGAGGAACTGGGCGCGGAAGTGATCGCCATCGGAACCGAGCCCAATGGGATAAACATCAATGATGGTGTCGGCTCCACCCATATTGACAGCGTGCGCCAGGCGGTGCTCGTCCATGGTGCGGATATGGGGATCTCCCTGGACGGGGATGGAGACCGTGTGATGATGGTGGACAGAGACGGGGAGTTACTGGATGGAGACGACATCCTCTACATCATCGCCCGCTCCCGGCAGGAGAAAGGCGGGTTGAAAGGGTCTGTGGTAGGAACACTGATGAGCAACCTGGGACTGGAACACGCCCTCAGAGACCTTGGGATCGGGTTCGAGCGCACCAATGTGGGTGACCGCTACATCATGGAACAGTTGAGAGCAAATGGTTGGGTCCTTGGCGGCGAGCCCTCAGGACATATCATCTGCCTCGATAGAACCACCACCGGCGACGGCATCGTCTCTGCTCTGCAGGTAATGGCGGAGCTTCTCACCAGTGGAAAAGAGCTCAAGTCTCTGCGTCAGGGGGTGGAAAAATATCCCCAGATACTGCAGAACATCGACCTGGGGGGGAACAGCCCGTCCGAAATCATGGCATCCAAACTATTGAATGCGGCGGTGCGGGAGGTGGAGGCAGAACTGGGGGATGGCGGCCGCGTACTGCTGCGCCCCTCCGGAACGGAACCCCTGATCCGGGTGATGATTGAAGGCAGACACAGTAACCAGGTCGAGACCCTCACCCGTCAACTGGCCCATGTGGTCGAGTCTCTGGTAGCCTGATAGCCATCTCGTTACCCATAACTGATCCAAATGAGACGGCTGAAGCGAGCCCTGCGATCCGTAACAGGAACCAGAGTCGCATGGCTGACGTTGCTGGCCGCCTTGCATTTCGCTGTGAATCCGGCCGCTGCTCAGACTGTGGAACGGGAGATGGTGGCACGTTCGACTCCGGTGACTGTAACCCAGGTTGAACGGAAGAGCCTGGATGTGTGGGAGTCTTCAGTCGGTCAGCTAGAGCCCAAGGTGGCGCCGCTGATCGCTGCGGAGGTGGCCGGGCGTCTGACCGGTGTCGAAATCGAGGTGGGAGACCCGGTCAAACGGGGTGCACTGCTGGCGCAGGTCGATCCGAAGGATTTTCAACTGACCGGTGCGGCGGCCAAAGCGGATATTCAGCAACTGCAGGCACTGCTTCGTTCCCAGAAGCTGCAGGTGAATCGGTTGCGTTCCCTGATGACCACCAAATCTACCAGTGAGTCGGCGCTGGATGAGGGCGAGGCTCAGTTAGGCTCTCTCCAGGCGCAGCTCATCAGTGCCCGGGTGCGGCTGCAACAGGCCCAGCGAGATATCTCCAAGACCCGGATCGTCAGTCCGGTGGATGGTCGGGTGGATGAGCGGCGCGTCTCTGAGGGGGACTATGTGAAGGTGGGTACCCCCCTGTTCCGCATCACCACCCAGAAGTGGTTGAAGGCGTGCCTGCCGTTTCCCGAGAGTCTTCTTTCCCAACTGCGTACCGGCCTTCCGGTGCGGATGACCAGCCCGGTGGCGCCAGGCGTCATGGTTGAGGCGGAGGTCAGCGAGGTGCGGCCCTCGATCACCCTGGCCAGCCGTTCCATCCAGGTGATCGTCAACGTAGGCAACCCGGGGCAGTGGGAACCCGGGGCCAGTGTAACGGCTCTGGTGCGTGTCGCCCTGCACCCGGATGCGTTGGTGGTGCCTGAGCAGAGTGTGATACTGCGCCCGGCGGGCAAGGTGGTCTATGTGATCGAGGAGGGCATCGCCCGGCAGCGTCCAGTCAGCACCGGCCTGCACCTCGACCGAGAGGTGGAGATCCTGCGGGGTGTCGATGCCGGTGAGACCGTGGCCGTGGATGGTGCAGGTTTTCTTACTGATGGGGCAGCGGTCGAGGTAAAGAGCGAATGACCCTGCCGGAGATCTCTGTCCGGAGACCAGTGCTGGCCTGGATGCTCAGCGCCGTACTGGTGCTGTTCGGTGTCATCAGCTTCGACCGCATCGGCATCGACCGCTACCCCTCTATCGACTTTCCCATGATCTCGGTAACGACCGTCATGGAGGGTGCCAATCCCGAGATCATGGACGCCAGCATCACCAGTCTGATCGAAACGGCGGTCAACAGCGTCGCGGGCATTCAACATGTGCAGTCCACATCCTCCCCCGGTGCGTCGGTGGTGCGCATCACCTTCAAGTTGACCAAGAGTATCGACGTCGCCTTCAACGAAGTGCAGGCCAAGGTCAATCAGATTCTCAAGGATCTCCCGAACGACACCGACACACCGGTGGTGGCCAAGGTCGAATTCGGTGCGATCCCGATCATGTGGCTGACCCTGCAGGGGGATCGCACCCTGCAGCAGCTCAATCAATATGCCCGCAACGTCATCAAACGACATCTGGAGAATATCGATGGGGTGGGTGAGGTGCGCCTGGGGGGTGAGCGCAGACGGGTGATACGAGTCAACCTGGACGTGGAGCGGATGAATGGCCTGGGTATCACCACCCAGGACCTGATCGCTGCCTTTGCCAGTGAACACTTCCAGCTGCCGGGCGGATTCCTGGTAGGCAGATCGATCGAGTATCTAATCAAGCTGGACCTGGAGTTTCACCAGCCCAGGGATCTGCAGCAACTCATCGTCTCGTACCGGCAGGGGGCACCGATTCGTCTTTCGGACGTGGCCGTGATAGAGGATGACCTGGAGGACAACCGGCGCCTGGCCCGCTTCAACGACCGGCCGGCGGTCGGTCTTGGTATCGTAAAGGTCACGGGTGCAAACAGTGTCGCCATCATCCAGACCATCGAGCAGAAACTGCGGGATGAGATCATCCCCCGGCTGCCACCGGGCGTGCGGCTCTCGGTTGCCGCCAATGAGGCCACCCTGGTCAAAGAACTGGTCTCTGCCCTGGAGGAACATCTGCTGCTGGGGACACTGTTGACGGCGCTGGTGGTCTGGCTGTTTCTCAAGAGCCTGCGCGCCACCGCTATCATCACCCTGGCGATCCCGGTCTCCCTGCTGGGGGCCATTGCCGTGATGTACTTCTCCGGATACACCTTCAACACCATGACCCTGCTGGCGCTGCTGCTGTTGATCGGTGTGGTGGTGGACGATGCCATCGTGGTGCTGGAGAACATCTACCGGCACCAGAAGAAGGGAGATAGAGCCCCGGAGAAGGCGGCTCTGGGCGCTACCAATCAGGTGATCTTTGCGGTGGTGGCGGCCAGCCTCACCCTGGTCTCCATCTTTGCCCCGGTGATCTTCATGGAGGGGATCATCGGGCGCTTCTTCCGTTCTTTCGGGGTGGTCGTCACCTTCGGGGTACTGGTCTCTCTATTCGTGTCGGTAACACTCACCCCCATGCTCTGCGCCCGTTATCTGCGGGTTACCCGGGATCATGGCTGGCTGTATCGTTTCTTCGAGGGCGGATTCCGTGGCACCGAGTGGCTCTACCGCAGACTGCTCCAGGGTGCACTCAGGGTTCGCTGGATAGTGGTACTGCTCACCTTCGTTGCGGTCTACCCCAGTGGTTACTTTCTGAACCACATGGGCAAAGGGTTTCTGCCCAAGGAGGATGAGGGACGATTCCTGGTCGGATTCAAGACCCCGCCGGGTTCCAGCCTGGCCTATACCGATGAACGGATGCGCAGGATCGAGGCAATTCTCGGTAATCACCCTGAGATCGCCAGCTATTTCTCCATCGCAGGCGGTGGTGAGACCGGCCTGCCCAACAAAGGATCTATTTTCGTGCGTCTGAAACCCCGGGAGGAGCGCCAGACCCATATGTACACCCTGATCGACCGGTTGCGCGGGGAACTGGCAGCCATCCCCGGGGTGGAGGTGTTTCCATCACCGGTGCCTCCCATTGGGGGGCAGCGGGGTGAGCCGTTACAGTTCGTGCTGCTGGGACCGAATGTTGGTGAAGTGGCAGCCCTGAGCCGGCGCCTGCAGGAGCAGCTGGGCGATATTCCGGAACTGGGCCGGGTCGACCTGGATCTGCAACTGGACCTGCCCCAGCTCTCGTTGCGTATCGACCGGACCCGCGCTGCGGATGTGGGGCTCTCCACGCATGACATCGCACTGGCGGTCAATGTGCTCGCGGGAGGGGTGAATGTCGCCAAATACAATGATCTGCCGGGGGATGGGGAGCGATACGACGTGCGTCTCAAGGCCCGGGAGGGGAGTTTCCGGGTGCCGGATGACCTCAAACAGATCTATCTGCGGGGACGGGATGGTGAGCTGGTCCGCCTGGATAGTGTAACCGTGCTGAAGGAGGGGGTCGGCCCGGCGGTGGTCACTCGTTTCGACCTGCGCTATTCCGCAAACTTTTTCAGCACCCCGCGCATTTCGCTGGGTGCCGCAGTAGAGAAGGTGAAAACCGTAGCCGCCCGGTTGCTGCCGGCCGGCTACGACGTCAGGATGATCGGGCGGGCGGAGGAGTTCGGCAAGACCACGAGATACATGCTGTTTTCCCTGGTCACCGCCGTTCTCCTGGTGTACATGGTGCTGGCCAGCCAGTTCAACTCGTTCATACAGCCGCTGATCATCATGGTGGCTCAACCACTGGCCATTATCGGTGGCCTGGCCGCCCTGTGGCTGGCGGGGATGTCGCTCAATATCTTCTCCATGATCGGGCTGGTGCTGCTGATGGGGCTGGTGGCCAAGAACTCCATTCTGCTGGTCGACCTGACCAACCAGCTTCGTCAGCAGGGACGCGGTATCCGCGAGGCGCTTTTGGAGGCCTGCCCGATCCGGCTGCGCCCGGTGCTCATGACCTCGCTGACTATCATCATCACCATGCTCCCGGCCGCACTGGGGGTGGGTGCCGGGGTCGATACCAACGGTCCGCTGGCGGTGGCAGTGATCGGTGGCATGGTCAGTTCCACACTCCTCACCCTGGTAGTCGTGCCCGCCGTCTATTCGCTGGTGGAGAATGGTCTGCTGCGGTTCAGGAAGAGCCCTCCCCGGCCAGGAAATTTCCAGAACAGTTGACGCTTTTCGATCCGCACCGCATAATCCTCCACACACCCCGGCTGAAGCCGGGGTGTGTCGCGTTATGGTGGCCCGTATCGGTCCCCTCGCAACGAAAAACTGTGAATCCGGTCAGGCCTGGAAGGGAGCAGCCGCAGCAGTGGACTCGTGTGCCGGGGTGTGGCTGGTGCGGGCCGCCGCCTTCGTGCAGCAGTTGCGTAAGCGGCAGTCGCCCTCGTTCCCACGCTCTGCGTGGTAACTCAACCCGCGACGCTCCGCGCCGTGTGCCATCGCCCCAGACCCGGCACTGGTTCCCACGCGGAGCGTGGGAACCAGTGGGAGTTATTCCCGCGTGGGGTTAAACTACCTTTTTAGCAGACCAGGATTACAATCGCCCCTATGAGTTATCAGGTGCTGGCCCGCAAGTGGCGGCCGCGCATTTTCAGTGAGATGGTCGGTCAGGATCACGTGGTGCGGGCTCTGAGCAACGCCCTGGACAATGACCGGCTGCATCATGCCTACCTCTTTACCGGCACCCGCGGGGTAGGAAAGACCACGCTGGCCCGTATCTTTGCCAAGTCACTCAATTGCGAGCACGGGGTGGGATCTACCCCCTGTGGTCAGTGCTCTATCTGCCGCCAAATCGACGAGGGGCGTTTCGTCGACCTGCTGGAGGTGGATGCGGCATCCCGGACCAAGGTGGATCAGACCCGGGAACTGCTTGACAACGTTCCCTATGCTCCGGTTGGGGGACGCTACAAGGTGTACCTTATCGATGAGGTGCACATGTTTTCCAGCAGCAGTTTCAATGCCCTGCTCAAGACTCTGGAGGAGCCACCACCCCACGTCAAGTTTCTGCTGGCCACCACCGACCCCCAGAAGGTGCCGTTGACAGTGCTCTCCCGTTGCCTCCAGTTCAACCTGAAGCGGCTCCCGTTCGACCAGATCAGAGACTATCTGCAGCAGATCCTGGAAAAAGAGGGGATAGCCCATGAGCGGCCGGCCCTGGGCCTGCTGGCCCGTGGTGCCGATGGCAGCATGCGGGATGCACTCAGCCTCATGGACCAGGCCATTGCATTTTGCGGCGGGCAAGTGACAGAGCAGGAAGTGCGCTCCATGCTGGGGGCCATCAGCCAGGATCGGGTCCATGCTCTGCTGGCGGCCCTGGCGGCCCAGGCAGCAGCTGAAGTGATGCAGCAGGTGGCGGGACTGGCGGAGATGGCCCCGGACTTCAGTGGCGTATTGCAGGATCTGCTGTCGCTGCTGCATCGGGTTGCCCTGGTCCAGACCGTCCCGGAAGCGCTGGACGACAGTGCCGGTGACCTGGAGCAGGTGCAGAGACTGGCCCGGCAACTGACCCCGGAGGAGGTGCAGTTGTTCTATCAGATCGCCCTGATCGGCCAGCGTGACCTGCCTCTGGCACCGGACCCCCGGTCGGGGTTCGAGATGATCCTGCTGCGCATGCTGGCATTTCGGCCGGAGATGGAGGTGACGACCGCTGCGCCAGCCACTGCCCCCGAACGTAGCGCGGGGAGCGGCAGCCCGAAGAGAGTTAAAACCGGCAACCCTGAAACCCGGCCACCCGGGACGAACCCCCGGGGAGTCGGTGCGAGACTGAAGCCGGAACCTGCGCCAGAGGGGGCATCTCCACCCAAACCTGTGATGAATGTCGATCTGACCCAGTGGCACCAGATCGTCGGATCGTTGAAACTGGGGGGGATTGCCCTGCAGCTGGCCAGCAACTGTGTGTTTGAATCATGGGACGGTAATCAGCTGGAGCTGCGTATCGACCCGGCGCATGTCCATCTCAAGGTGGAAAGTTCCCAACAGCGGTTGTGCAAGGCCCTCGAAGCCCTTCTCGGGACTCGCTTGGGTCTCGTTATCGAAGTCGATAAACCGGCAACGGACACACCGGCCCGGTTACAGGAAAAGGCACGGGACGAGCGGCAGCGGGTGGCGGAAGAACGCATAGCCGGCGATCCGCTGGTGAAAAACATGGAAGAGAAGTTCGGCGCCCGGCTGATTCCGGGGTCGGTGCGACCGCTGGATGAGTGATGGTTTCAGAAGCAAACGCGAGGAGCAGTGGATGAAAGGTGGATTAGGTAATCTGATGAAACAGGCCCAGAAGATGCAGGCGGATCTTCAGAAGGCCCAGGAACAGCTGGCCCACGAGGAGGTGACCGGGGAATCCGGGGGTGGTCTGGTAAAGATCACCATGAACGGAAAACACGAGGTGCGCCGACTGGAGATCGACGACAGCCTTATAGGGGATGACCGGGAGATGTTGGAAGATCTGGTCGCTGCAGCGATCAACGACGCGGTACACCGCATCGCCGACAAGGCCCAGGAGAGCATGTCCGGCCTCACCTCCGGTATGGGGCTACCGCCTGGAATGAAACTGCCGTTTTAATCTGTGACTGAAAAACCACTGCTGGATCAGCTGATAGAGTCCCTCCGCTGTCTGCCGGGCGTTGGTCCTAAGTCGGCCCAGCGCATGGCGTTTCATCTGTTGGAGAGAGACCGGGCGAGGGGGCGAAATCTGTCCCGGGTGCTGATGGAGGCGATGGATCGGATTGGCCATTGCCGCAGCTGCCGGACCTTCAGCGAGAACGAGCTCTGCCCCCTCTGTTCCAACCCCCGGCGTGACGCCAGCCAGATCTGCGTGGTCGAGACACCGGCCGACGTAGCGGCAATCGAGCAGGCTGCCGGCTACAGCGGTCGCTATTTCGTACTCGGTGGCCGCCTGTCACCCCTGGATGGTATCGGCCCGGATGACATCGGTCTGGATGCCCTGGGGCGACTGCTGAGGGAGGGGGAGGTCAGGGAGCTGATTCTGGCGACTAATCCGACGGTCGAAGGGGAGGCAACCGCCCATTATATCGGGGAGATGGCTCATCGCAGAGGAGTCCGGGTCACCCGTATTGCCCACGGTGTGCCGCTGGGTGGTGAACTGGAGTATGTGGACGGAGGCACCCTTTCTCATGCCTTTGCCGGGAGGCGGGAGTTTTGAGTCGCCAGTGGAAGTCGGCTATATTTATAGCAGTCAAAAAAAGGAGTTGGAAACATGCAGGATACCCATCACTCACAAGACTGCCTGTTTTGCAAAATGGCCTCCGGCGAGATTCAGCCCGATATCGTCTACCAGGATGACGACGTGCTGGCGTTTCGGGATATCAATCCCCAGGCGCCGGTGCATATCCTGATCATACCCCGGCGTCACATCCCCACCCTCAACGACATCGGCCCGGAAGATACGGGACTGGTGGGAAAGCTGTTTCTTGCGGCCAGGACGGTGGCGGCGCAGGAAGGTGTGGCGGAGGCAGGGTACCGCACCCTGTTCAACTGCAACGCGCAGGGGGGGCAGGAGGTGTTACACGTTCACCTGCACTTGTTGGGGGGGCGCCAGATGCACTGGCCCCCGGGTTGACGGGCAATCCCTGGTGAGCAGGCTCGGCCTGCCCTTTACCCACCATCTTTGCCGACCCGGTGGATTACGTGGCGCTCAGGCGGCGTGTGAAAGGCAAACTCCTGCCAATGCGCCGCTAATCCACCCTACGATGTTGTTTCAACGGGTATTTTTTGGTGAAGGATAAGTCTCGGCAGCGTTCCGGGAACGCTAGGAGGCTGTTCGAGAATGGGGACCGACCGGTTTGTTGCTCCTGCAAAACCGGCACTTCTGACCTCCATGGATGGAGGAAATGCAATAGGATTGTAGGAACAATCCTTGCCGCCATCCATGGCGGTCGTAGCGAGGGGAAGCTGGTTTGAGTCAGATTTTTCCATTATTTGAGGCGAATATTGGGCATATTTAACGAAAATAATGGGGAAATCTGGCCAAATCCAGCTTTTCCGCACGCCTACATGGATAATGGTATGGACCCACTCCACTTTATAACCGGCCTCAAAAGGGCCAAGATGGAATTGTAACCAGCCATCCAACAAAGGGAGTGGATCCAGTGAAGAAGA
>JAUXBK010000040.1 GCA_030619405.1 Sedimenticola sp.
CGACGGCTGCTTTCTCGAGCGGGCGGATTTTTCTTGAGTAATCTTTCCCGCTGTCGTCGTCCTGCACATAGGGGTTGATATGGAGCAGTCGCCGAGTCTCCTCGAAGCTGAGACCATTGTCGATATAGCCGTCGTCGTACAGCATCTCGTCCGAATAGCCGGTGGCCAGCCGTCTGTAGTCGAAAGGGTTTTCGGGCGGAGATAATTTCTGGAAATCCGCTGCCAGGCTGGTAAAGCAGTTCTGGGTCAGGGCGTTGTAGAACTCCGGTTGCCGGTTGATGGCGTTTACCCGTTCGACGACGATATCGAACATCTTGCGTACGTACTCTTTGTCGATCTTGAGTGGGTAGAGGTAGACCTCTTCCATGCGGAAATTGGTGCGCAATCGCAGCAGATCCCGCTCGTCGGCGAGAATGTAGATCAATTCGTACTGTTTGAAGAAGCCCCTGATATTGGTCTGAAGCTCCCCTGCCTCCAGCCGGGTCTCCACCGATACCGCAAGATGGTCCCCGTTGGCAAAGCCGAAGCTAAGGATAGTATGGGCGATAGCGCGGTTCCCGTCCCAGTAGGAGAGTATATAGTCCACGCTTTCGAGTTGGTTCAGGTCATAGGATTTGTCATAGTAATCCGGCGTGTACTCATTTTCCGATGTGTAGTCGAAGTTCCGAACGTTGTAGACATGGGCTGTATTGCCATCGATGACGACTGAGGGGAGTCGGGCAAAGTTCTGCTCCCAGATGCGATCGTGGGAGGGCTTGATCTGGCCCCAGCCGATCAGCACACCAACACAGGCCAGCAGCGTGATACGCTCGGTACGCCTGCGGTCGGGCAGCAGCAACAGCGCCAGTGGTACAGCCGCAGCAAACAAGGCAGCGGCGATCAGTGAGGAGTATTGCCCTGGCAGGGGGGAGAAGTAGATCGCCAGCACGCACCAGGCCCAGAACAGGGCCAGAGCGATCCAGAAGAGTGTCTTCAGCAGTATCTTGGCAAAGTGCATGCTACGCTTCACTCTTTGGCTCTCGTCAGAATGTCGAACTCTCTCCGCAGCTGGGTCATCACCGGCTCCAGTTTGCGGCGCATCAGGCTGCCCATGGCGTCGCTGCTTTTGAGTACCGGGCGCAGGATGCCGTAGCCGATGCCAGAGAGGATTCGTATGCTTCTGACCTCGGGGAGCAGCTCCGGGGCAATGGCCAGGAGTTCCGGCACCTCTGCTGAGGTACTTACGAAGATGTCCGCCTCCTGCCGCAACTGCGCCAGGGTCTGATCTGGATTCCCTTCCGGCCTGATCGACCCGGCATAGTCGCAGATCACATCCAGTGTGGTGTTGACCACCTCCTGGGTGGGCGGCTTCTGCAGAATGTGAGCACAGGCCGCGATGAATGTCTGACCACTGCCCGACAGAAACCGCAGGCAGAGGGCAGCCACCCTGTTGCCGGCACCTGCCAGGCCGGTCAGGCGCTGGTTCAACGCCTGAAAATCTATACGGCCAGGCAGTCGCTCCGGTAAATCATCCGGAATGGCCGCGATGAACCCCACCAGATAAGGGGTCTTGCGTGCCGCCTTCTTCCACAGCCCTAAACGGGTCTCCTCATCCAGCAGTCCAGGTTGCAGGGCGACACAGACCGACTCCATCATCGCTTCCGGTTCGGTTTCGAACGGCAGATAGTCGATCAGGTAACGTGCCATCTGCTGCCCCGTCCCGCTCCCTGCCACCGCCCGGGTCTGCAGCATACGCCGGGCATTCTCTGCCTCCTCCGCGGCCCACCAGGCGCGCCTGGCCAGCTCTGCGGTCAGACCCTCGGCACAGACCACTGCGAATACGGCGGTGGGGTCGCCCAACATCAGCAGCTGTTCCAGACTATCCTCCCGCATCTGTCCCATGCGGGTCCAGCGTTGCAGATAGAGGGGGTATCCGCCGGGACTGCCGAGCGCCTGTTCCGAGAGAAAGGAGCGGACCTGCTTCAGGTACTTCTCGTCAAACCCGTCCGGATTGAGCTTGATCGACACCTCTCCATCCCGGCGCAGCCCACAGAGGGTCATGCTGGATTCATTTATCCGGATGGCCAGCGGCTGGTTGGCGAGCAGGACGTTGAGACGCAGGGCGTCTTCGCTGGAGAGAGGCATATCCTATTCGAGAAATCTCAGGCCTACGCCACTGGGCGCCAGGCGAACCACCTCCATCCGTACCCAGGGCCGGTCATCCATCTCATCCTGTACCTGACCATCCACCACCGTGCCTACCGGAAGCAGGGAGATATCCTCCAACACCAGGAAAACACCGCCATGGGAGATATCGCGGGTCTTCAGGGTCAGGGAACCGATGGCCGGGTGGGTGATCAGGATACGGCTGCACAGGGGAATTCGCGAGTGGCGGCGCTTCTCCGCCTGCCCGTCACCACCTCGATTTTCTGATCCGCCCCCCATCAGGCGTCGGCCGGTGGGCTGTAGTTGGCATCCCTGGGGTTGATGAAGATAAAGCGCAATTCCCCACTGTCCAGCTCCGTATAATCCATCACTGTCTCATCCAGCAGGGGGATCTGCTCCGGGGAGATGAGCACTTCCACACCCTCGGTCGAAATGTGGAGATCCTCCTCCTTCGCATCATCGAACCCCATCAGGTATTCGAAAGTGCCATCCTCTTTCTGGCGCACAGCCAATCGCAGAGGCATGCCTTCAGTGCCACCCTGCCGGGCTGCAGCCCGTATCTGTTCTGCTGCTGCTTCGGTTATCTTGAACACAACTACGCCCCCGATTTACAACGCTCTACATGTCTGACGAAACGCTGGGTCCAGTGATTTCCACCCACATCCCGCAGGTGAGTATAACTGGCCAGCAGGTTTTTATAGACGATCCCGTCATGCCGGCCATCGATACCGGTACCCCGCGTGACCTCATAGGCAAAGTCGAGGTCCCCTTCCAGGTTATCAAGCGACGAATAGTGAAACTCGTGGGCCGCGAAGTCACATCCCTGTCCCTCCAGCCGCGGCCAGGGACTCAACCCGGTCTCATGAAGACGGGCGTACCCCCTCCCCTGAGGACGGTCGTGCATCACTGCATCGCCAGGTATCGCACCTACCATTCTACAAGTTTTACCTTTCCAGGTCAGGCTGCGGGAGAGATACATCAGACCGCCACACTCAGCATAGACCGGACCATCATTCTCCACGAAATCCAGGATCTCGGACCGAAGTGTCCGGTTCGCCTCCAGTTCCGCCATCCCGATCTCAGGAAACCCGCCGCCAACTAACAAACCATCCACCTGCGGCAGATGGGAGTCCTCAAGGCTGTTGAAGGGCACCAGATCCGCCCCTGCCAGCTCCATTTTCCTGAGATCGTCCGGATAATAGAACCCGAATACCCGATCTCTGGGAAAGCCGATTCGAACCCGTTTCGGAATTATCTTCTGCACCACCGTTGCGGCCATCGATGATATCAGCGGTGGTGCTTCCATGGCGATCTCGATCACCCGCTCCAGATCCACTTGGGAGGCGACGGCATCCCGCAGGGAGTGGATCTTCACCCGGGCCTGCTCCGCCTCGTTGCTGGGCATCAGCCCCAGGTGGCGTTCATCGATGACCAGATCCGGCGACAGCTGTACCGCCCCAATCACCGACAGGTCCGTGTAGTGTTCGATCACTCTTCGCAGTTTTCCTTCATGCCGGGAACCACCCACCTTGTTCAGTATCACCCCGGCGATCCGTATCCCCGGATCGAAGGCCTGGTAGCCTAGAATCAGGGGCGCGATGCCCCGGGTCATTCCCCGGGCATCGATCACCAGCACCACCGGTGCGTCGAGCAGTGCGGCCAGCGCCGCGTTGCTGTTGCTGCCATCCAGATCCAGGCCATCGTAGAGCCCCTTGTTACCCTCGATCACGCCGATATCCGCCCCCTGCATGGCCGTCTGAAATGCCTGCTCGATCTCCTGGCGGGGGGTGGTGAAGAAGTCGAGATTGAGGCAGGCGCGGCCACTGGCGGAGGAGAGCCAGAGCGGGTCGATATAGTCCGGCCCTTTTTTGAAGGTCTGGACCTCGAGCCCGCGATGGCTGAGCGCCGCAGTCAATCCCACCGAGAGGGTGGTCTTTCCAGAAGACTTGTGGGCGGCGGAGATGAAGAAATAGGGCATGCGTCAGAAGTCGGAATGAGATTGCCTGGTTTCCATGCTCCGCGACAGTCCCGTAGGGCGCAATAGTGGAGCGTATTGCGCCGCTGGTGGAGTGCGGCGGCTGGGCGGTGCAATACGCAACGCTATTGGCACCCTGCAATCGAGCATATCTTTAATTCCCGCACACTCTCAGAACGTGGGAGCCATTCCAATCCTACCACGCTGCCTCCCGAATCCTGACTTCTGCCTTCCGTTCTCTGTCTTCTGAATCGAAAAAACCACCGCCCGTTTCCAGGCGATGGTCTTTTCAGCTCCAGATGCTCTGCCCAATCAGCTCAGGCGCACTCGTCCTCCGGGTCCTCCAGGCTTTCCGGCAGCACTTTCAACATACGGGAGCCGATGGCGACCAGAGCCATGGCGACCGCTATGCCACCGATACCCAGCATCGCTTCCGGCAGCGTGGGCACATAGCTGGCCACCACACCGTCATAGAAACTGCTCTCCAGTACCTCCTTGCCCGGGAACAGGGACATGGGATAGGCCTGGCCGCCGATGACGATCACATAGACCTGAAAAAAGCCACCGATGAGCACCAGCACCGAAGCGACGGATATGACGAATCGGGACTTGGAGAAGGCGGGGGAGTAGATCAGGAACAGCGGAATGATACTGCCGATCAGGATCTGGCCCAGCCAGAACATCACCGGATAGATACCGCCGTTCAGCAACACGAATGCCTCTACCCCATGTTTGGCGGTGATATAGAGGTTGGTCAGATGATAGACCAGGGTGAAGTAGAGCACCGCGCCGATGAAGACACCCAGCAGATTCTTCAGTTTGGTCAGCCGCAGCTCACCCAGCTGCCGCCCGGCCCACCAGTAGGCGGAGATCAGCGCGAGGATGAAAAACGCCAGCCCGAAACTGAAGGACATGATGATGAACATGGGCGCCAGTATGGCGGTGTCATAGGCCTCTCTGGCGACCAGAAACCCGAAGATGGAGCCGGTACCGGTGGTCAGCGCGAGACGCCAGAAGAATGCGGCGAAACCCACCATCTTGTAATGCTTGTTGACCGTGCGGTCGATCATGGTCCAGATATAGACCCCGACGATGGCGAAGAAGCCGGTGTAGAGGAGTATGTTCCAGGCAAAGATCGATTTGAAATTATACTTGGTCATGGCCACGATAAGCCGGTCGGGCCGCCCCAGATCCAGCAGCAGAACGACCAGGCCACCGGCCAGCAGGCCGATCGCCAGCAGCGCGGAGAAGCGTCCCAGCGGCTTGTACATCGGCCCCCCGAAGACCGAGCCGATAGAGGCTACATTGAGGGCGCCTGACGCGGCCACGATCAGAAAGATCGCAAACACGTGGGGCAGTCCCCACACCACCTGATTGCTCATCCCCGTGACCCAGTGCCCGTGGTGCTCCATATAGTAGGCAGAACCAAGACCCAACGCGATGATGAACGCGAGCAGTGCCAGCCCGCCCCAGTATCTGGGAGATGAGCACCAAAGCTCACTGTAGTGCAACTTTTTCATCTACTTCTGACCTCCCCGTTCACACGTCGATGTAGCGGACACCGGTGTTGAGTTTCAGTTCTGCACGGATCTGCCGGCTGTTATGCGTCTTGAACGCCCTGGTGATCTCACTCTCCGGGTCTTTCAGATCCCCAAACAGGATCGCCTTGTGGCCGGCCTTGTCACAGGCCTCCTGGCAGGCGGTGGTGGTGTTCCCCGCATCGATGCGCTGCACGCAGAAGTTGCACGACTCGACACAGCCTTTGCCGCGCGGCACGGCGACCAGCTGATTTTCCACATTCTGGTGGATGAAGGAGCGTGCCTTGTAAGGGCAAGCCATCATGCAGTAACGGCAGCCGATGCAGATGTGGCGATCGACCATGACGATACCATCGGCCCGTTTGAAAGATGCTCCCGTCGGGCAGACGTCGACACAGGGTGGGTATTCGCAGTGCTGGCACATCATCGGCAGCGTGGTGACGACCTGGGTTGCCATGTCGCGCAGCTTTACTTTGCGGATCCACTGGGGGCGCTGAGCATTCCAGTCCGCATCCGAGGCGCCTTCCGGCCGCTGCACCAGATCGATGCCGTTCTCCTTGTTGCAGGCATCGACGCAGGCTGTGCAGTCATCGGCACACTTGTTGGTGTCGATCAGCATTCCCCAGCGCACGGCGCTGGTGACACCCCGGGTCTCGTTCGCCGCCCTGGCCACCGTGAGTAGAATGCCGGGAGCGACCGTCGCTGCGCCGGCAGCGAGCACCGTCTTGCCGATAAACTCGCGCCGCTTCATATCCAGCTGGTCATCGTGTTTGCCCATGATCACTTCTCCAGGGTCATGACGTGCAGGCGTCGCAACTCGTCTGCACTCAGTGTGAGCTGGCCTCCGCCACTCTGCAGCAGACCGAGCCGGTGAGGATTGCTTCCGGTCATGGCGCTGTCTCCCGACGCCCCCTGCTCCGCTGGTGTCTTCCTATGACACTGAAAACAGGGGAGGCTTACCGCCACATATTCATGGCAACTGTCACAGAACTGCCCCTTCCCATTGATTGGCAAATAGCCACCCTTGTCATCCTTCGCTGCATGGCACTCCACGCAACTCGACAGGCCGAACTCAGTGTCACGAATCCCCTTGTAAACCACCTCTATCCGGTCATGCTTGAGATAATCCATGTGATTCCGACGCATCTCCTCCGTCGGGGCCACACAGGCTTCCGAGGACGCCGCCTTGGATCCCGGGGTAACGACACCTACCGTCGCAGGCTCGCTCATTACACCCATGGAGAGGACTGCGAGCAGCCCTCCCGGGATCAGGCCAGTGATGATGCGTTTGATACCGGTTGAACTACGCATCATAGCTCCTATTCGCCAAGACCCATCTGGATGTAACCGGTCGGGCAGACATCTTGGCAGATGTGGCAGCCGATGCACTTGGCGTAATCGGTATCCACATAACGCCCGGTCGTCGATTCGGTCTTCTTGACCCTGAAAATCGCATCCTGGGGGCAGAAGATGACACAGTTGTCGCACTCAAAGCACATACCGCAACTCATGCAGCGTTTGGCTTCTTCCACAACCTGCTCATCATCGAGGGCGTACAGGCGCTCTTTGAAATGACCCAGGACATCGTCCGCACTCGGCACCTCCTCATTGCGAAGGAGACGCGGGGTGAAGCTGAAGTGCCCCAGGAACAGATCGCTGGATCCAATCACCTCCTGTGACGAACGATCCTCGTAGTTGTGCACGGCATACTTGGCACCGTCGGTTCCGCGCAGGTCGCCACTCATGCTGTTGAACTGCTCCGGGTCCAATCCCGCCTCGTGCAGCTTCTGCAGCAGGTTGAAGTGATGCACATCCACCTTCGGGCGTTTGGGCAGATCCTGCTGCTTGAGGTAGTGGTCAATGTTCTCGGTAGCAACCGAGGCCTGACCGATCGCCGTGGTCAGCAGGTGCGGACGGATGATGTCACCCGCCACGAACTGTCCCGGCTTACCCGGCACCTGGTAGAATTTGTCGGCATCGATCAGGTTGCGATCGTTGGCCAGCTCTTCCAGCCCTTTCATATCACCACCCTGGCCGATGGCAGACACGACCAGATCCGCCTCCAGAACTCGTTCATTGCGATCTTCACCTTCTTTCGGACTCGGCGTCATGCCATCCATGGTGCAATCACACACCCTCAGCCCGGTAGCACGGCCATCTTCACCGACCATCACTTCCAGCGGCATGACACCGTCCAGAATGGTCACACCCTCATGCAGGGCATCTTCGATCTCGTGCTGCGCCGCAAACATCTTGTCTTTGGTAAACAGCGAGGTGAGGGTGGCGTCCACCGGCTCGGCGGCATCCGCCAAGGCCTGATCCTGCTCGACGCTGGAGTCCAGCACCACATTCTCCGGGTTGCCGGCTGCCGGGTTGTGTCCGACGCGGCGGGCGACCGAGACCACGTCGATGGAGGTGTCACCACCACCTACGCAGATCACCTTCTTGCCGGTGACTTTCAGCCGGCCCTCGTTGAAGGCCTTCAGGAAGGCGACACCGGAGACACAGTTGGGGGTGCCTTCCCAACCGTCCACCGGCAGACCACGACCGGTCTGACAGCCCAGAGCCCAGAGGATGGCATCGAACTCATTCTGCAGATCCCCGACGCTGACATCACGACCGACGCGGGTGTTCATGCGGGTCTCCACCCCCATCTCCAGGATGCGCTGATTCTCCCCCTGCAGCTTGTCACGGGGGATACGATAACCAGGAATACCGTAGCGCATCATCCCGCCCAGATGGGCGTTCTCGTCGAACACGGTCACAGCGTGACCCATGCGTCGCAGCTGGTAGGCGGCCGCCATGCCAGCGGGGCCACCGCCTATGACCGCGACCTTCTTGCCAGTGTCTGCACCGACCTCGAACTTATAGCCTTTGGCCAGTGCTGAATCACCGATGAACTGTTCCACCGCATTTATGCCGACGAAATCCTCGACGTCGTTACGGTTGCAGCCATCCTGGCAGGGTGCGGGACATACCCGCCCCATCATGGAAGGGAAGGGGTTGGCGTCGGTGGAACGGCGAAAGGCGTACTCCGCCCACTCCATACCCTCGGGCGACTTCTCCTCGCCACGGGCAATCGCCAGATAGCCACGGATATCCTCACCGGAAGGACAGCTACCCTGGCACGGGGGAGTCTTGTGAATATAGGTGGGACACTTGTGGGAGGTGTCCTGAGCGAAGATCATTTCACTCCAGTCATCCCATTGATTATCCCCTTCCTCGAACCGACGGTAATTCAATACAGTCTTCATCTCTTCAGTAGGAGTCGCCATTCTTTAAGTCTCCTTGAACCCATTATTGATTGCAGTTTCTTTATCCGTCGATTCGCCACAATGGGCCGACGGCGTGGATTTTGTGTTCAGATCTAACCTTTGCTGTCTGGATGGTCTAAGCCTCAGCCTCCTGAGCCTCTTCCCCCTCCTGTGCATCGTCTTCTGTCTTCTGCCCAGTGAGGATGATGGCGTTGCTGACCAGCTGATGCACACAGACGATCTGGTCCATGTCCATGCCGAAATATGGCAACACCTTGGTAAACTGGCTCTTGCAGATAGCACAGATCGCCGCCATGTGGGTCACGCCTTCCTCTTCCATGACGTTCTTCAACGCGGTCATCCTGGGCAGCGCACCCTTCACCCGGATCTCCATCAGGTCGTCGGTCAGAAGGCCACCGCCGCCACCGCAGCAGAAAGTCTTCTCGCCGATGGTTTCGTGGTGCATATCGACATAGTTATTGCAGACCGCCTTGATGACGTTTCGCGGTATCTCAATCTGTCCGCCCGGCTTATCACCCATACGGGTGGCGCGGGCCACGTTGCAGGAGTCGTGAAAAGTCAGTGTCATGTCGTCATTGGCCGACTTGTCGATATTCAGATTACCCTTCTGAATCTGGTCCCAGGTGAACTCCATGATATGCTGGGGCACCGGGTAGTCCGGATCCAGGAAGTCGAACGGCCCCGCCAGGGTATTCAGGAACGAATAGGCGACGCGCCAGGCATGACCGCACTCACCGAAAACGATACGCTTGACACCCAGGTCCAGAGCCACCTTGCGTATCCGCCGGGAGACCCGACGCATGTTCTCGTAGCTGCCGATAAACATGCCAAAATTGGCCGCCTCTGAGGCGTAGGAGCTTAAGGTCCAGCTGACCCCGGCCTCATGGAGCACCTTGCCATAACCGATCAGGCCGTCCACATGCGGTTCGGCAAAGAAGTCGGCGGAAGGCGTTATCAGCAGGATGTCGGCACCCTTGACGTCGAGCGGGAACTTCACGGCAATGCCGGTTTCTTCCTCGACATCCTCTTCCAACCCTTCCAGGGTGTCTGCCAGCGCCCCTTTGGGCAGACCCAGGTTGTTACCGATCTTGTAAACCTTGGCGATGATCTCGTTACAGTACTTCTGGCCGTACCCGATGCTGTCCAGGATCTCCCTGGCCGCCATGGAAATCTCTGCCGTGTCGATGCCGTAGGGGCAGAACACGGAGCAGCGGCGACACTGGGAGCACTGATGATAGTAGCTGTACCACTCGTCCAGCGTCTCCCGGGTCAGATCCTCCGCCCCCACCAGTTTGGGGAAGTACTTTCCGGCAAAGGTGAAGTAGCGGCGATAGACCTTGCGCAACAGATCCTGACGCGCCACCGGCATGTTCTTGGGATCGGCGGTACCCAGAAAATAGTGGCACTTGTCGGTGCAGGAGCCGCACTTGACGCAGGCATCCAGGTAGACCTGGAGTGAACGGTAGCGTTTGCGCAGGTCGTTCAGTTTCTCCAGTGTCTTGTCGTGCCAGTCATCAACCAGTTCACCCGGAAAGCCCAGATCGGTGTTGTTCTCGGGTTTGGCCACGAAAGGGCTGAGGTGCGCCATCGCACCCTCAGCGATCGCTGGCACGTCCACGTATTCTGTGAGCTCCGGTACGTCAAATTTCGCCTTAGCCATGAAATGCCCTCATCGGCTCCGTACAATCAGTTTGTTTCTTGTTTGTCGAGCGCCTTTGCCCAGCGGGCAATGTGACGCTTTTCGCGTGGGTTGTCGACCTGGTTACGCGACGGGCTGAAGAAGATACCCGGCACGTGCAGCAGCTTGCTGAAGGGAAACAGGATCATCAGCACGGCAACCAGCAACAGATGGACGATGAGCGGAAAATCCACCGGCAGCTCGCCCTGGCTGTAGGTCAGAAGACCGGTAAAATACTGTTTGACCATCACGATGTCGGTGTGGGAAACAAACTGCATCATCAGCCCGCTGAAACCGATGAAAAAGAGCAGGATGAGCCAGAGGTAATCGGATGGTGCAGAGATATAACGCACACGATCAACGAAGATGCGGCGCAGGAACAACCCGATGAGACCCACCACCATGGCGAACCCGGCATAGATACCGAAGGGCTGAATCAGTTCGATCGGGAGCCATACCCAGGTGGGCACCCAGGCGGGATCCACAAAATAGCGGAGGTGACGCAAAAGGACCAGAAACAGGCCCATATGGAACATCCAACCGAAGATCCAGGTCCACTTGGTGCTCTTGAACAGGCTTTCGAAGAACACCACTTCGCGGAACAGGCGCAGTACCACACCGGACCTGGTTACCGGGGCCGGCGTCGTCGGGATCTTTAACGGGGCGGGTGTCCAGGCGTATTGAAAGATCTTTCTCGCCAGGCCAAGCACCAGTATCAGGGCCGCCACATAAAACAGCATCGCGAAGAAAAACGACATGTTCCTGCTATCCTCTGTCGGTTGGGACTGGCCGGGCGGGTATCAGTGACACCCGCCCGGCCCCTGGATCGGCTTAGATGCAGCCGGTCGGCTTCGGCAGTCCGGCAAAGCGGCAGGCCTGCTTACCAGGTCCGTAAGGGAACAGGCCATACAGGTACTTACTGTTGCCTTTCTCCTTGCCCAGCTTCTTGCCCACCGCCTTGGTCAAAACGCGGACAGCGGGGGCGATCTGGTACTCTTCATAGTACTCACGCAGGAAGGTGATGATGTCCCAATGCTCGTCGGTCAGCTCCAGGTCATCTTCCTTGGCCATGATCTCCGCGACGCCCTTCTCCCAATCGTTCAGGTTTGTCAGGTAGCCCTCTTCATCCGTTTCGATGCTCTTGCCGTTGACTTCAATAGCCATGATGTACTCTCCTAAAAATTTCAGATGGATAAAAATCAGGGTGTGTGGAAACTCAGACCCAAGCCACTACTTTGCTGTGCTCGGCAGCGAGATCGACGAAAGCTTCATAATCCACGATCTCTACACCGTCGATCACCCGGTCCTCTCCAAGTCCACGGGCTTTCAGATCCGGACCCAGGACGTAGAACTTCACCCCCTGAGCGGATTTTAACTTCCCCTCTACAGCTGTGCCTTTGGTGGCGGCATAGATGCCATCTTCGTACAGCAGGACAGCGCTGCCCTCAAGTACGTGCTCCAGACAGCTGGCGAAGGAGCTCTTCTCGAATGGCGATTTGTTTACGGTATGCAGTTCACTCATGACAGCACGACTCCTCAGAAGCTGAAAACGACGTCCTGGCCTTCCATGATTCTGGCCAGTTCGAAACGGCTGACGACCTTGATGGAATCTTTCTCCGCCCAGTCCTCATCCTCGTCTTCCCACTTCAGATCCATCAGGTCATCGATGGTCAGACCGCGCTCTTCCAGCGACTCCTTCTCGACGTACAGCTTGGTTACGTCGTAGTCACCGAGGGCCGCATAGGTCGGAGAGAAATTCTTCATCTCTATCGCGGCCGTGTCCTGGCCTTTCACGATCTGATACACACCATCGTCCAAGAATGCCAGACTGACGTCCTGATCGAACGCGGCACCGATCAACACCACCTCGAGTGACTCCCACGCATAGATGGTGCCATAGGGCGCGCGGCGATTCAGGTACAAGAACTTTTTGATAGCTTCAGACATGTTTCAACTCCCGTGCTCAATCACCGAAGACCATCAGTCGCTCCGACTGAATAGCCGCCTCGACCAGCTGACCCAGCCCGGAGATCCGGAACCTGGGATGGATATTGGTGGCATCTTTGCCGTTACGCTCCGCTTCACCGTCATCGACGATGCCGCGACGCTGAGCGGCAGCCACACAGACCACCAGGTCCAGGTCATACTTCTCACCCAGCTCGGCCCAGCGATTGACGACGTGACGGTCATCCTGAGGCGGCGTGGTCAGACGGGTGCCGTTGTTCACACCGTCGTGATAGAAGAAGACACGAAAAATCTCGTGCCCTTTCTCCAACGCTGTCTTGGTGAACAGATAGGCTGAATCAGACGCCTGATGCTGATAAGGACCTTCATTGATTTGAATCGCAAATTTCATTTGCCAACCCTTGTGTCGATCAACCAAGTTAGAACCGGATGTGTGCCGAAGCATTCAGGTTCGCACGACCACCACGCCAGTTATCGATGTGGTACTTGGTGAACGGAAGACCGGTCTTCTCGAAGAAGCGGGGCCAGCCGATACGCTCTGCCCACTCACCGATACGCTCCCACTCCTTGGCATCCTCCTTGTAGGTCTGGAGGATCTTCTTGACGATTGCCGAAACCTCGGGCCAGCGCGGTGGGTTGTTGGGCACACCGGAAGCGACCAGTTTGTGGAAGGTCGGCTTGGAACGGGCATTGGAGTTCTTGCCACCTACCCAGATCGCAAAATTAGAGTGTTCCGCATCGTTGATCTGCATCGGCGGACAGGGCGGGAAGCAGGCGCCGCAGCAGATGCACTTCTTCTCGTCCACTTCCAGGGAAGGCTTGCCGTTGACCATGGCGGGCCGGATGGCTGCCACCGGGCAGCGGGCCACTACCGAGGGACGCTCGCAGACGTTGGCCACCTGGGAGTGATCGATCTTCGGTGGCTTGATGTGCTGGATATTGATCGCGATGTCACCCTGGCCACCACAGTTGATCTGGCAGCAGGAGGTGGTGATACGCACGCGGTTGGGCATCTCTTCCTTGGTGAACTCCTCGTGGAGGTCGTCCATCAGAGCCTTCACGGCGCCGGAGGCGTCGGTCGCCGGGATATCGCAGTGCAGCCAGCCCTGGGTGTGGGAGATCATGGAGACCGAGTTACCGGTACCGCCGATGGGGAAACCCTCGGCGTTCAGCTTGTCGATCAGGGGCTGGACCTTGGACTCCTCGGAAAGCATGAACTCGATGTTGGAACGGATGGTGAAACGGACGTAGCCTTCGGCATACTCGTCTGCGATATCCATCAGCTTGCGGATGGTGTAGAGATCCATCTGACGCTGGGTACCGGCGCGAACCGTCCAGACCTCATCGCCGCTCTTAGCCACATGGTGCAGGACACCCGGACGGGGGCGATCATGCCAACTCCAGGCACCGTAGTTCTTCTTCAGCATCGGGTGCAGATAGGGCTCCATCTCCGGTACGCCTGTCTCATCGGGCATGCGTGGTGCTTCAGCCATTGTAACCTCCAAATTTTCTCAAATTCTGAATTCTGTGATACGGCCCGCCGGGGCGGGCCGAGATCGAATGATTACTGAGCGGCCTTCCGCTCTTCCCACTTGGCCACCTCTCCGTCCCAGTCGTCGGCGCGGAAGTAGGGGTTCATCCGCGGCTGGCTGACCATGTTGGGGTCGACCTCCAGGCCGACGCCCTCC
>JAUXBK010000032.1 GCA_030619405.1 Sedimenticola sp.
ACCCTTCTTGGTCTCGTAGGAGGTCTCCAGCTGACCCAGCAGGTCGACCATCATGTCGTTGTCTTTGGCCAGTCGTTTGAGGCCGGTTACGAAGCTCGGCCAGGGGCCGCTCTCCAGCTGATCCAGCATGGGGGTGTCACGCATCACTTTTGCCATCGGTTAATCTCCCTTTGGTCATTTCGTTGGGTTATACAATCTCTAAGATTTGCGATCCACCCGCTCCCAACACCCATGAACAGTGCAGGGAGAGCCTGTTTTCGCGCCTCAATATAATCTGGGTGGTATTTTAGAAGCTCCTAATGCAGCACAATATCCCGCTAATGGGGGGGTAATTCGCATTCTTCATTTATCCACAAAGAGATATATAAAAATTTACTAATAGATCAACTCTAAATGGTCGCTGGCTTGATATTTGCGTTGAAACATGGGGATAGGGGTTATATCTCCATACGACATAAGGTGTTCTTGCCTGACCGATCTTCCGCCGCTCGTACGCAGCTGGAGATTTCAGCTTGCGCACCACCGAGCTTTTGGGGTTCAATGTAAAACTCAGTAGTTCACTAGGGTATTATTCCAAGCCATGGGCCTACTGATCAAGGCAGGAGACCAATTTCTTTGCAGGAGTAACAAATAAGATGCTCTATCTCAGTGAAGTTCTGATGCAGAACCCACAGGTAGAAACCTTCGAACAGCTGCTGGCGGTGGTGAAGAAGCGCTCCAGATCGGAGATGTTCTTCCGGATCGACGTGAAACCCCAGTTCCAGGATGCACCCGAAGACTGGGAGGACCGGCTGGAAGCGGCCTTTACATAGATACAGGTACTAGGTACTAGGTACCAGTACAGTAAATACTTAAGTACTAAGGTATCAAGGTGTCGGATTACGGCGCGCTCATAAGTATGTGATAACCTGAAATATCAGTGAGATGCGCGCCTAATCCAACCTACATTCTGTTCGTAGGGACTTAGCATTTGCTGTATCAGGGTTTGAATACTTGGGCAGGTCAAAGTGCTGGTTGTCTTGTTTTTTCCTAGTACCTAGCACCTCGTACCTAGTACCTGCTTTTAAAGCGACACACATCTTCTATATGCTATGAAATATCTACAGACTGAAGCCTATCTCGGCAACAACGAATGCGCCAACGACGTGCTCGAACCCACAAAGCCAGTCCTGCTGCGGGTCGATGAGCTGCAGCAGCAGCTGGACCAGCTGGGTCCGGAGGCGCCCGTCGGGAAGCGCTTGCGCCTGGCTCTCGACCGGGGTTACGGTCTGCTGGAGCTGAACCGCTTCGAAGAGGCCTGGCAACTGGCCAGGGAGGCCCTGGATCGGGCAATTCCTGCAGAGGCATGGATACAGGCAGTCGAGGCCTGCGACATCCTATTCCAGAGCGACCAGCCGGAATCGATCAGGGCCCTCGCCCACGGCACCTGGCTCGGAGTCACCTTCCCCATCGACCCGGAGCTGAGCGTCGCTATGCTGCAGCACATCGTGAATGAGAGTCCCGACCGCTCCGATGGCGCTGCAGTGGCGGCTGCGACCGCCGGTTACCTGGTGGACCTGCGGGCGGGAGGGAAACAGCGGGAGGAGCTGATGTTCTTCACCACCCAGCTGCTGGGTCAGGTTGCGCGGCTCCACAGCCAGGTGGAAGAGCAGGAGATCTTCGACTTCTGGGTCCAGCAGCTGGAGTTGGACGACCCGGAGAAGTTCCTCCCCCGCCTGTCCAGGATCCTGGAGATACTGGTGGACGGAGAGTGGTGGTTCGACCGTGACCAGTTGCGCTCACGGATTCCTGCATCCTGAATGAGGTATTGGTAGACCATGTACTGGCAGGAAGAGCACAACGCAGAGCAATTTACTGTTCCGGACCGGGTCGTAGACCTGATGTTCAGCATCAAGTGTCCCACCCTGCCCGTCGACCATGCATGGGCACTCTCAGAGCAGATCTGCCAGCTCCTTCCCTGGTTTCCTGAGGAGCAGCAGGCGGGGCTGCACATCATCCACGGCGCAGATTCCGGCAACGGCTGGGAACGACCCCAGGGGGCTCAGGATCTGCTCTATCTCTCCCGCAGGATCCGACTGACACTACGATTACCGTACAGGCGTGTCGAGGATGCAGCCCGGCTCTCCGGAGAGACACTTAATGTTGGGGGGCACCGGATGGAGGTGGGCATACCCAAACGCTGCCAGCTCGCTATGACCAACATCCTCTACTGCCGCTATCTGGCCTCAGACCCGGGACTGGACGAAGAACGCTTCATCGACACGGCGGTAGAGTCCCTGAGGGCACACCGTCTCCGGTTCAAGAAGATCCTATGCGGCAAGAGCTTCGAGCTGGCCTCCCCGGAAGGCCCGGTCTTCACCCGCAGCTTGATGGTGGGTGGTCTTTCCTATGAAGACGCTGTGCTGCTGCAGGAAGAGGGTATGGGGCCGTTGCGCTACCGGGGATGCGGCATTTTCATGCCTCAGAAAGGATTTTGACCTCCACTCCATCCCGGATAAAGCAAATATAAGGGTCTTATACGTTCCAATTTCTACGGAACCGTTTTAACATATTAACCTTTTCTAAGTTTCTTTAAGTTCCGATCACCGTCCGGCCCAACGGGTTTGGGAGATCCGGCGAGATCCTCGAGGCTTTAGTACAAGCAAGGAGATATCCAATGTCATATGAAGTGAACGGCAAGACCATCGAAGCAACCGCCACCGGCTATCTGGTGGACCTGAATGACTGGAGTGAGGACATCGCCAAGGTCATTGCCGAAGCCGAAGGTATTGAGCTGAGTGGCGACAAGGCCTGGGATATCGTCAACTACCTGCGTGACGAGTACCTCAATAACAACGGTAACCAGCCCAACGAACGCCACATGGTGAAGCACTTCAAGAAGGTCTGGACCGACCTGGACAAAGTGGACACCAAATCCCTCTACATCTATTTTCCCAAAGGCCCCGCCAAACAGGCCGGAAAGATCGCCGGCCTGCCAGAGACCAAGCGAAAAGGAGGCTATTAGAAAAACAGGTACTAGGTACTAGGTTCGAGGTACTAGGAAAAAAACGCACCCGGTGTGCTCAGCACCCTCTGGGCTATCGGGTGGCACCAGAGTTAAAGTGTGCTGGTTGTTTTCTCTTTTCCTAGAACCTAGTACCTCGAACCTCGCACCTATATTTCAGCCCACATCCGTACCAGGTTGGAGAAGGATCGGTCCACCAGTGCGGTGGTCTGCTGGGCAGGGGCGTCCTTCAGCAGCTGTTCCCTTGCCTGGTTCAACTCATGCAGGAGCTCCCGGCGGGCCGGGTCGCGCACGTGGCTCTGGATCCAGGTCAGGGCGACCAGCCGTTCGCCGCGGGTCACTTCCGCCACATGGTGCAGGCTGGATGAGGGGTAGATCACGGCGTCCCCCGCCGGCAGCTTGACCTTCTGGTCGCCAAAGGCGGTGCGTATCACCAGCTCCCCGCCGTCGTAACTCTCCGGGTCCCGCAGAAAAACAGTCATGGAGACGTCACTGCGAAAACGGGGACCGCTCTTTCCCATGATCGCATCATCCACGTGGTCACCATAGGTCATCCCGGGTTGATAACGGGCGAAGATGGGATCCGCCATGCGGTAGGGCAGCACCGCACTGTTGAAGGTGTCGTTGTGGGCGAGGCTGCCCACCAGGATCCGGACCAGCAGTTCCATCCGTTTCGGCTCCTGCTTCATCTCCTGGTTGTTCTTTACCCGGCGTGCCGCCATTCCGGCCGTCAACCGCCCGTCCACAAACTCTGCCTCTCCCAGGATCTCGTCGATCTTCTCCAGCTGGGCCTGGTTCAGGATCCCTTGGATCTTCAGCAGCATCTTTAGTTTAGTCCTCTATATTTCCTCATCGAGTTCCCCCGATCTCCTGCTGAACAGTTTCCAGAAGTTCGGCCAGGCGCTGTTCATCTATCGGATAGTCCAGGGAACCGAAAACCGGATAGCGGACCTCCACCTGTTCCAGACGCGGGCGGTGCTCTCGGTCGATGAAGACGATCACCTTGGCCTCCGGGGCATAGCGTTGCAGGGTCGCCATCAGGGACTCGAGATTACTCATACGATCCCGCAGGTCCGGGTCGAAGTGAAACTCGGTGATCACCACGGCCGGCTGGCGCTTCTTCAACCACGCCTGGGCCTTGCGTACGGAGTAGACCTTCTCCGGCAGAAAACCCTTGCTTTGATAGAGGGCAGCACATTCCGGGTAACCGCCCATCTCGACGATGGCCAACAACAGTGGTGGTGAGATCGGCAACGGCTACCCCTGAAAGTGCGGGAGGAAACGGTCCTGCAATTTTCATTATATCCCCCAAGGCCCGGGCGATGGAACATCGCCTGGCAATCCTGTAACCTCATTGACTGCAACCGCAGGAGAAGGGGCCCACAATGGAACTCAACATCATCGTTGACGAATACTCGATGAATATCACTGTCCCGGATGACTTCCTGGAATCGTCGAAAGCCTCTTTTGACCGACTTGACGGCACCATGGACCAGGGGGTTCAGCTCGGCCAGGAGTGGGTGACGGTTCCGCGCCAGCTGCAGCGCTGCCAGGCCGCCGCAGACAAGCTGCTGACGGCCCTCGAGACCAACAACGAGGGACTGGCCATACTCAGCGCCGGTTACATCCTCAGCCGGATGCCGGAAGTAAAACGGGTCTGGATCGACAACTCCGGCGAGCCCGGAGAAAACCGCTTCGAATAAAAAACCCGATAAACCTATTCTCGCGCAAAGGCGCAAAGAAAACAAAAAACGATAAAGAGTGAATAATGATTGCTGTCTGTTGCTGTGCCCATGACGAGCACCGTGCCATCAAATGACTCGAAAACCGGAAGCAGGCTGCGATACTGGATTGAAAAATAATAGAATATATGACTCGATGGTAGACGCAGGTAGCTGACTGATGACTGCATCTCCATCGGGAGTCGGCTGATGGCAGGGGGCACGCTGCAACCACAGAAGCTGACAGCAATCATCTGGTTTTTACTTGTTTTCTTTGCGCCTTTGCGTCTTTGCGCGAGAACGGTTTTTGTTTTTGTTTTTTTTCGGCCCCCCCTCTGCACCTAAATCGTCAGAGCGATCGCTGTTCAGAGAGGGCATGGATGGCAGAGGCGGCCTCCCTCCCATGCTCCAAATGCAACTGCAGCATCTCTTGGGCCAGCCGCGCCCAGTGCGCTGACCCCCGCTCTGCCAGCGCTCTGATCGGCCCGACTTGCCCGCTCTCCCGCCACCCCTCATAGGCCTGCTGCAGCGCGGGAAACAACGCCTTGCGCATGGCACTCAGGTTACCCATGAAGAAATGTATGGATGCGGGGCGGTCCATCTCTGTGAGTCTGGGCAGGGTGACGGTGCAGTCCGCCAGATGGTCCCGCACGGCGCGCGCCGCCAGCTCGGCCGGGGTGTGAGGCAGATCAAGCAGCATGCGGTTCCACCGGTCACCCAGAAGATCACCGGCCAGACACTCCCCCTGCTCGTGCAGCAGCACCAGCTCCAGTTCGCTGTCGGTCATCTGATCCAGTGCGACATCCAATTCACGCTCGAATCCATAGCAGGCAAATGCCCGCCCCAGAGCGTTGTCCAAACGACCCCAGCGCCAGCTCTCCAGTTTCTCCCACAGCATGCGGCGCAATGACTCCCGCCGGACGAAGATCATTCCCTCCCGGGACATGGCCGGGGGGGCCGCCAGATCCCGCGCCAGCTCCCGGCCGGAGACCATCAGCGAATAACCATCACGCTGCTCCCGAAACACCAGCTCTCCGAGAAAAAAGTGGGGCCGGCCGGCCGCGCCCAAGCCGCCGCTGTAAACCAGGCCCTGTTCATGCAGGCGATCGTTGATGGCTTTGGTATCGAACGGGTTGTATTCGCTCGCCCCGATCCTGACCGGGATGAAATCCACCTCCTCCAGTCCGCCCCAGAGCGACTCCCGCTCGGTCAGCCAGTCGCCCAGCTCCTCTTTGCCCAGGCTGGAGGAGAAACCGAACCCCTGCTCCCAGCGGAAATATTCACGCATCTTCAGCAGATAGGTGCAGAGACCGTAGTCCGTACCATAGCGGGCGTCTGCAATGTGGCAATTATGCTGCACATTGGCGCGTAGCTCATCGATCTGCTGCTGGTTCATGGCTGATCCTCAAAAAAAGCTCCGTTGGCTGCGCATAGGCCAGGGGAGACGGCACTCGCACAGAGGTGCAGATGCTATGGCATTGTTATGTGATTTTTCACATAACGAATAAGGTGGTTCGCTTCACTCTCACGATCTATCCTTATTCGGTAGCCCTTCTATATTTGAGTAGTATTTCAATTACTTCTACTACTTTTTTTGCTTTTTATAGTTTGATATTAGTTTTGACACTAAGGAATTAACGGTGCAATCTTCAACATTAGCTAACTCATTGAGCTTTTTATAATTTGCACTCGAAATATTTTTGTCCATAATTTTTACATTTCCATCATTCCAGTGTAGTACACTTCGTCTGTCCAGTATAAATTTATCAGGATAAAGTTTTGCAGCTTTCTTTTTTGCTTCATTCCATGCTGCGTTAATGTCTCGAGATGTTGACATTTGTCCGATCATACCTAGCCGCAAGGTAACATTTTCTTTTAAATTTTTCGCTCCAAATGGAAAATCTAAAAGCGTTTCTAACATCATCGCGGAAAGTCGACCTTTAGACAATATTGGCATAATTAAAGAGTCCTTATATATTTTAGGTTAACGGCTGCCATAACGTAATCGAGTGCATGCAATGGTTAAGCATTTTACCTGACGTATTCAACGAGCATTTTATTTATTTTCTCAATATCAAAGGCTTCCGAGTCAAATTCACCACCAAGCCATTCCAGCATACTTTCATATTCTGGATGCTTCGGGTCATTAAGTGTATCAAGAAGTTCTTGATAACCCCAAATACCACCACAATCTTCTGGAGGACAGGCCCTTTTACCCTTAATGCACGAGGGTGATTGATTGTTCTTATCAAATGGTAATATATTTTCTAAAAGTATTTTATGCTCCCAACCGTCTCCGAAATCATATTCATATTTTATCGTTTCTCTCTCAGATTTTAATAATTGATTCAATTTATACCCATCTTCATTTTCGACCTCCATATCAAATCCAAAATCATCATCTTGAATACCATAGAATACCCCATCAGATATAAATTGATGAAGATGACTGTTTGTCCAGCCCATTGAAATTTGAAGCACTAAATGTAACTTGCCTAGAGCAATATTACTTGGAACAAGAACTCTTCTCCAAATTGGTGGTTTTGAACCGATTAGAGTTACTTTTAATTGATACATATTTCTTAATGGTGTTATTGGCATATCGATTCCAGTTTATTGATGCCTAACGAATAAAAGATAGATCGTGACTTCAAAGTTGCCTTGGGCCGTTGCTCCCATCATTGTACTTCAGATGGAAACGGAATTTTGTTCGATTGTCCAGTAAAAATATTCGCAGCACCAGTAACAAAAGCTTTTTCCCGCTTTTTGGTGTTTTCAGGTTTCCTTTGCGTCTTTGCGTGAGCAATATTTCTGCTTTTTGCTTTCCCATATGGAACCAAATGGTTTATAACCAGCGTGTATCTCAGTAAAATCCTATGTTATTTAACGCTGTTGCAAGGAGAATGACTTGGCCGTACGTATCAAGAGCCACTGGCACGACGAGGATGCGAAACGCTCCATGGAAGAGGTCGCCGGTGCCATCGCCTTCAACGGCTGGCGCATCGCCATGGACAAGGCGATCCATCTGCATGGGGAGCAGTTCATCTACGAGAACGACCAGCAGCGGCTGGCGGTGATCACCGAGTATCTCATCTTCGAGATACAGATCGTGGATCGCATGGTTCATGAGGAGCTGAAACCGGAACAGCGCCAGTCGTTGATCACCGCCCTCGCCATGCGCCTGGCCGGGCACCTGACGGATAACAGCAGAGACCTGCTGGGGGCCGGCGACTATCAGTCCGGGTTCATCGAGCACCTGAACCAGCGCTCGCTGGAGTACGCGGAATTCAACTTCGGGTCGGATGGACCCAGCTATCCCTTCTATCGACACCTGGGGTACGAGATACAGCAGATAATGGGCGCCAGTCAGGAGAACCGCTGGGTGATCGACCAGGTGATGGACATGGATGCCCCGGACCTGTACAAGCAGCTGAAACGCATCGTGCGTAACCTGTTCATCTGAATCTTTTGGAGTAGTAATGCGTCCCGCCCAGTTGTTGACCATCCTCGATCGTGAGTTCACCAGCACCCGCGAGGGGTTCCATACCCCGGTCATGCTCTGGGGCCCCCCCGGTGTGGGGAAATCCCAGATGGTGTCACAAGTCGCCCGAAAGCACGCTGCACCGGTTATCGACATCCGCCTCTCCCAGATGGAGCCCAGCGACCTGCGGGGTATCCCGTTTCGCACCGATGACCGGGTGGAGTGGGCGGTTCCCGCCTTGCTTCCCGATGAGGCGCGGCACGGCCCGGAGGGGATACTGTTTCTGGACGAGATCACCTCGGCACCACCGGCGGTCTCGGCAGCCGCCTACCAGCTGATCCTGGACCGGCGCCTGGGGGAGTATCAGGTCCCGGCAGGCTGGGCCATCTTTGCCGCGGGCAACCGCCAGGGTGACCGTGGGGTCACCTACACCATGCCCGCCCCACTGGCCAACCGATTCTCCCACTTCGAGGTGGATACCAATCTGGAAGACTGGGTCCTCTGGGCCTACCGCAACCAGATAGACGAGCGGGTGGTCGCCTTTCTGCGATTCCGTCCGGAGCTGCTGTTCGACTTCGACCCGGCTCACAACCCGGTAGCCTTTCCCTCGCCCCGCTCCTGGGAGTTTGCCCACCGGGGGCTGCAGAAGTTCGCCGACCACCCCCAGCTGCTGCAGGGAGCCCTCCAGGCCTGCGTCGGCCCCGCGGCCGGGGTGGAGCTGAATGCCTTCATCAACAGTCTGGAGCAGATGCCGGATCTCGACGCCATCGTGAACGGTGAGGAAAAGGCGGTACCGGAAGAGGTGGACCTCCAGTACGCGGTGGCTGCCGCCCTGATCGGACGTGCGATCCGGGCCGTTGGGAGGCCGGAGCAAGCCCGAATCATTGGTAATATCCTGGGCTATGCCGGGCGCTTCCCTCAGCGGGAGATGGGGGTGATGCTGGTCTCCGACATGCACCGGGCCATCGGCAATGCCGTGTTCGAGGTGCCGCAGTTCTCGGACTGGGCCCAGGCGGTGTCGGATGTGATGCTGTTCGAATGAATACCTCTTGAATGAATGCCCCCGACATCGAAATCAAACTGGCTGCGGCACGCACCAAACTGATTCTGGACAAGCCGTTCCTGGGTGCACTGGTGCTGCGGCTGCCGCTGGAGGCGACGGAGCAGCCCTGGTGTCCGACCACCGCCACCGACGCTCGCAAGTTCTACTACAACCCCGCCTTCATTGGTGAACTCTCCCTCGACGAGACCCAGTTCATACTGGCCCACGAGGCCCTGCACTGCGCTCTCTCCCACTTCGCCCGCCGTCAGCACCGGCTTACTCACCGCTGGGATCTGGCCTGCGACTTTGCCATCAACCCGCTGCTGGTGGACGATGGTCTGAAAGCCCCACCGGGCAGTCTACTGCTGGAGCAGTTTCGGGGCATGACCGCCGAGGAGATCTACCCACTGCTGGGTGAGTTCGATGACCAGGAGACCCTGGACAACCATGTCTACGACCGCGAAAACCAGCAGCCGGGCGGTTCTGGCAGGAAGCAACGGGATCCGGACTCAGAGGAGCAACCACGCCATGAGACCGATGGACAAGCACAAGACGACGAAACCCATGACGAGCCGGACCCGGAGTCCGGCAGCACCTCGGCACCACCGCCGTTGACCCCGGACGAGCAGGAAACCCTCAGCATCCAGTGGCAACAACGCCTGGCAGGGGCCGCCCAGCAAGCGATGCAGGCAGGAAAACTGGGGGGATCACTGGCGCGTATGGTCGACCACCTGCTGCAACCTCAGCTGCCCTGGCGTATGCTGCTGGCACGTTATCTCACCGCCAGCGCCCGAGACGATTACAGCTACATGCGCCCCTCCCGTCGCGAGGGTGAGTTCATCCTCCCCAGCCTGCGAAGTCAGCAGATCGACCTGGTGGTCGCTCTGGATACCAGCGCCTCCATCGGCGACCAGGAATTCGAGCAGTTCCTGGGGGAGATCAACGCCATCAAGGGTCAGATGCGGGCCCGCGTCACCCTGCTTGCCTGCGACGCTGCTCTTGCCGATGCCGGCCCCTGGCAATTCGAACCCTGGGAAGAGTTCAAACTGCCTCAGGCGTTCAGGGGTGGGGGAGGTACCAGTTTCAAGCCGGTATTCGAGTGGATCGAACGCCAGGGCATCTGCCCGGAAAGCCTGGTCTACTTCACCGATGCGGAGGGTGAATTCCCCGACACCGCCCCCAGCTATCCGGTAATATGGCTGGTGAAAGGCAAGCAACCGGTTCCCTGGGGACAGCGTATCCAGCTGAACTGAAGGTTTCGGCAAGATCTGTGGAGATGTATCATAAAAACGGATATTCTGGGAGGAATTGCAGGAACTTACGCCAACAGGGGCCGGTCTCTCCAGTTATGCATTCAAAACACAGTCTGAGAAAAAAGCCAGCACGGTCGGCGATTGGGCTCATGAGCCTGCTGCTTCTCTTCTCCATCGTAGCCCCGGTGGGCTACAGCCAGGAATACAACCTTCCCGAGCTGGGAGACCCCTCCGGCAACCTGCTCTCCCCGACGGAGGAGAAACGGCTGGGACAGGCATTCATGCGCAGCGTCAAACGCGCCATGAAGGTGATCGCCACCCCGATCATGACCTCCTATATCCAGTCCCTGGGAGACCGGCTGGTGGAGCAGAGCGAGGCCCCCGGCCGCGCCTTCCACTTCTTTCTGGTGGACTCCCACGAGGTCAACGCCTTTGCCGGCCCGGGGGGATTCATCGGGATAAACACGGGTCTGGTGATCATCACCGAGTCGGAGAGCGAGCTGGCTTCCGTAGTGGCCCATGAAATCGCCCACGTGACCCAGAACCACCTGGTAAGGACCTTCGATGCGGTACGCCAGCTGAGCCTTCCCGCCACGGCTCTGGCCATCGCGGCCGTGGTGCTCGGCGCCGCCACCAACAATCCGGAGGCAGGCCTGGCGGCCGCCACCGGGCTCCAGGCCGGCGTAGCCCAGCGTCAGATCAATTTCACACGCGCCAACGAAGAGGAGGCGGATGCCATCGGCATCCACACCCTGGCCGAAGCCGGTTTCGATCCCCAGGCGATGGCCGATTTCTTTGAACGGCTGGGCAAGGCATCGCGACTCTATGACAGTGGTCAGGTGCCGGAATTCCTGCGCACCCACCCGGTCACCCCCAACCGTACCGCCAGTGCCCGCGCCCGGGCGGCCCAGTATCCCTACAAGCAGCGACCGGACAGCCTTCGTTATCATCTGTTCCGCGCTACCCTCCAGGTGCTCAACTTCAACACTTCCAAACAGGCGGTGAAACACTTTCGCGATACCCTGGCCGGTCACCGCTACCGCAACGAAGACGGGCAGCGGTATGGTTACCTGCTGGCACTTATCGCCAATGAAGATTATAAAGAAGCCGGGAAGCAGCTGAAGATACTGCTGCAGAAACGTCCGGACCAGATCGCCTACATCGTTGCTCAGGCGCTGCTGTTGAAGCACTCCGGACATCCAGAAGAGGCCCTCAAGGTGACCCGGAACGCACTCGAGCTCTACCCGGGAAACTATCCGCTCTCCATGTTCTATGCCCAGGCGCTGCTGGATCAGGAGCACCCGGAAGAGGCGTTGAAACTACTGGAAGAGCTGCTGCGTGGCCGCCTCCAGGGCGAACTACTGTTCAAGCTGCTGGCCGAGGCTGCTTCCGGCGCCGGCAAGGTCAATCTCGCCCGCCAGTATCTTGCGGAGTATTATTACCTCTCCGGTGCCCTGGAACCTGCTATCCAGCAGTTGAATATCGCGCTGAGAAGCCATGCCATCAGTGACTACCAGAGTGCACAGATGACGGCCAGGCTGCATGAACTTAAGGAGGAGGAGGCGGAGCTGAAAAAACGCAATCGCTAACCGGGCGTAGGATACGGTGCGTTTGCGAACCGCCAGGAAGTTACGGGATGTTTGATGAGAGCCTCTGTTGAAAGAGGTACCTGATTTGTATAACCCATTGAGGAGAAAGTGGATGGAGACAAACCCTGAACGCAGGATATTCCTGAAAGGCAGCATTGCTCTGAGTGTCCTCGGAACAGCCATTGGCACCGGGCTGCTTACCCCTCGCGCTGTCCTGGCCGCCTGGCCGGCAGATGCCTTCGCGGCCAAGAAGGTCCCGGATGCGATGAAGGCGCTCGCCGGCAGCGACCAGATGAGCGACAGCAGCGAGATCAAGATCAAGGCCCCGGACATCGCCGAAAACGGTGCGGTGGTACCGGTTACCGTCTCCAGCGGCATCGACGGGATCGAGTCCATCTCGATCATCGCAGTCAACAACCCTGCCCCCCTGATCGCCAGTTTCAATCTGGGTGAAGGGGCGGAAGGCTTCGTCTCCACCCGCATCAAGATGGGCAAGACCGGCGACGTGGTGGCCGTGGTAAAGGCTGGCGGCAAGCTCTACAGTGCCAAGAAAGAGGTCAAGGTAACCATCGGTGGGTGTGGGGGGTGAGGCGGAACCGTTTGTCCGGTAGACAAACGCAGTCCGGCGAACGCCCAGCAGGGATGCTGGGCCGGAACCCAGGCTACAGGGACGTATTCCGGCACCGCAACCGATTGACACAGGAGTTGCAAAACCCTCCCTTGTATCAACCCGGCAGCCGGATATCCGTACCCCTGGCATGAGAGCAACTGGATAGCACAGGGTCCCCGACCCCCACATGATGCGCCCCTCCCGACAGAGGGGAGCACAAACAAGATAATTCCTAGAGGAACAGAAACAATGGCAAAGAAGAGCATCAAGATCCGGGCCAAGATGAAGGGTGACGTGGTCACCGTCAAGGCCTTGATGACCCACCCGATGGAGACCGGCGCCCGCAAGGACAAGAAAACCGGCGAGCTTATCCCGGCCCACTTCATCCAGGAGGTAACCTGTGAGGCCGGTGGCAAGGTCCGTCTGACAGCGCTCTGGAGCGGTGGCGTCTCCAAAAACCCCTACCTTTCGTTCAAGTTCAAGGGGGCCAAGAAGGGCGACACCCTGAAGCTGAGCTGGGTGGACAACACCGGCAAATCTGATTCGGCAGAGGCCAAGATCGGCTGACAGTCACCCCCGATCCCCGGTTACCCGGGGATCCAACCCTTGTTTCCTGTCAGGTATGCGTTGACGAACAAAAAATGGCGGCGGATTAACGCGGATTACACACGGATGTTGTTATGGCTTTGATACACGAAGGATACTGGGGTGGAGATCGGGCAGCTAATCAATTGTAACCGTTCAGTCCCCCCTCCTAAAATCCCCTCTCCCTCAGGGAGAGGGGTTCAAAACGGCAGGGGGAGTGAACGGTTACAATCAATCCGTGTTTGATCTGCGTTAATCCGCGGCTGAATATCTTTATGATCCCGTGAACGGTTACCCTGTCAGGATCAGGTGCGCTGCACCAGCACCGCATCCAGATCGATCAGCTCGGTCTCTTCCTGTTCGTCCCCTGTCCCCTGTTCAGGCACGATCTCCTCCAGACTATCGTTCAGCGCCATCAAATCATCATCTGCAGCCATTAGTGGCTGCTCTTCACCGCCCGTGGCCACCGCAATATCCATTCCCAGGTCGTCCATCTTCGACTGAAGATCCGCCACTCCTGAACCCGCTAGAAAACCTTCTCCCGCAGCATCCGTCATCGCCTTGTGGAGCGTGGCAGCCTCATTCACGGGGTGTATCTCATCGCCGTCCTCTGCTACAGCGGGTTGTTGGGCTGCTGCGGGTGATGCCTGCTTCTCTCTGGCTCGGGCATTGATGGCATCGGCACGGAACATCTCCAGCATCTTCTCCTTGTCCAGTTCTTCACCGTCGCCACCGGCATACATGGAAGAGTATTCGGAGAGCATTCGCCCCATGGTGTCCATGGTGATACGCAGCTCCTCCGACAATTTTTCATTCTCATCCTTCAGCCGGGCCACCTCCGCGGAATCGTCCCCCACAGCGGATTCCACCACCACCGGAACGATCTCCTCGCTCTCCTGCCGCTGGGGAACCTTCAGAGTTCGATAGGGCTCTGTCGCCCCCTCGAATGCGACCTGCAGATTCTCCAGTGCCCCTGCATCCCGCTTCAGGTAGAGGTTGATCAAGGTCTGGTAGAAGCGCTTCTCCTCCCGCCCGACCTTCTTCACCAGCGTTTCCAGAAGCTCCCTTCCCTGGCCGAGGTTCTGCTGCAACAGTGCCCGGGTCTCCGTCTCCCGTCTTCCCTCACCCTCCTTGATACGCGCGATCAGCGCTCCGGCTGCCGAGCGATCCCGCTTCTTCCGTACCACAGCCATTACCAGCATCAGGATCGATGTGATGGTGGTGACCAGTAACAACTCACCCAGTGTCATCAGAACCAGACTGCTAAGCTGCATTCTGTACCCCCTCCCCTTCGTCATCCTCAACCAGCTGCACCTGATCCCTGCCACGGCGCCGTCGGATCACCCAGAATCCCAGACCTGCCAGCATCAGGGCCACCAGATTTCCCGCGCCGAAAATCGCTGCTTCCATCATCCACCCATCATCCGCCTCCGCTGAAAGCGGCTCCGGCGGTATTGCCGCGGGCGGTTGGCTGACATCTCCTCTGAAGGTAACGGAGGCCAGATCCAGGGCAATGGTATTTCCGGTCATTGTGGTCGCACTCAGATGAATTGCCAGATCCCACTCTCCGACCAGCCGGGAACGGTCTATCCGGGCTTCCCATACAGCAACATCCCCGGCTGACTGCAGCGACACCGGCTGCCGCGGGCCCTGCTCCGGGATCAACACCCCGGAGAGCACCACAGATGTGGCATCCAGCAGTTCTCTATCTACTGTCACAATAACCCGGGCCTCCGATCTCTCCCCGGGCCCCTTCTCCACACTGATCACAGCCGGCGGCAGCAACTCGAATATCTGGCGCTGCTCCCGCTGGAAGGTCTTACCCTCTGCCCTGATCACCAGCTCAGCCCGCCCCGCCGCCAGCTCGCCGCCGAGCAACAGACTGAAACGGCCGTCTCCGGCCTTTTTATCCACCCCGTGACCATTGTCCGGTATCCGACGCAGCTCACCCGGACCCCGGGTATCCACCACCTGCCCCTTCACCTCGACCAGATCGAGAAACGCCCTTTTTACGATCTGTTTACCCTGATTGCTGAAATGGAGCGACAGGGGTATCCGTTCACCCATCGTTATCCGTCCCGGCAGCTCAGATACCTGCATCTTCAGATCGGTCACCACCATCACCCGGTTATCCGGATCGAGGGCCGCCCGTATCCGCCACTCTCCCGGCTGCGGCCGGGTGATGGTAAGCAGGTCATACCCCTCATCCCGATGCCAGGTGACATTTGCGGGAGGCTGTGCGGCACCGAAGCTGGTCCCGTCCGGGGCGATCACCCGAGTGTCCGCGGCATCCGGGTTCCGGAATACCAGCAGTGTCGCCTCCGCGATGCTGTCATCGATTCGAAAGGCATTGTCTTTCAAGGGCACTGTGTCCGGTCTCCCTGCCTTTTCGAACAACCTCAGAAACACCCGTTGCAGCTGTGCCGCCTCATCGACCTGTTCGTACCAGCCACCGGTCTCCCGGGCCAGCTTCTCCATCAACGCCCCATCCGCTCGCTGCGACAGTGCGATAGTATGCACCTGTACACCGTAGTCTTTCAGTCGGGGCAGCCACTGCTCCAGAATTCGCTTGCGGGAGGCGGCACTGCTACCTGGCTCCTTGGAAACATCCACCATGCCGTCCGTCAGCAGTATGAGATGGCGGCGATATCTGTAGCTCGGCCCCTCCCAATCGGCGGTGGCCCGTTTGATCGCCCCTTCGATGTTGGTGAAAAGACCCCTCGAGTGGATACTGCCCGCACCTTGCCGGGCCTTCGCCTTCCATTTTTTGTCTACCCGACCCAACGGAACCTGCATATTCACGTACTGACCGAAGGTCCAGATGCCGGCGCGGGAACCTTCCTGCAGCAGCCCCACCAGCATCCGAACGGCCGGGCGCCTCAGGTTGTGCGGGTCATTCTTCTTCATGCTGCCGGAGATATCGATCAGCACCCGCACGTCGGCTGTTTCCGGTGGTGCAGTATCGGCACCGGTCACCCCGCTCCAGCAAAGCAAAAATGCCCACAGAAGAGGGAGAAATATAGGGTGTACTCGTCTCATCCAATCAGATCCTGGCGCATCTAGGCGGAAATCCGACCTCTCTGAGCAATAGCGGCAGACCAGGGACCGGACTTTAAAGTGTGCGGTTTCCATCAAGGCCATTTTCAGCTATAAAGTATTATTTATATAATCTATTTTATGGTTTTACCTAGATCCTGCAGGTAGTCGTGCGTACAGAGTGCAAGCTATTGTTTCGTAGAGCGAATGAAAAATTGAGTGGAATCCTTATTGTGATTGCCGAGATTTTTCATATCGCTATACGGGACAAGA
>JAUXBK010000076.1 GCA_030619405.1 Sedimenticola sp.
GCCGCTACCTGGAGCTGGGTATCGCCAGGGCCCGGGAGGAGATCACCGCCGAGGCCGGGGTGGAGCGCCAGCGGTTGATTGAGGTGCATCTCCAAGAGCTCGAGCAGGAGCGTGCCGAGGCCGCCGCCGGGGTAATGGGGCGCCTCACTGAGATGCTGATGGGTATGGACTTAACCGGTGGCGCCCCCCGGCTGCCGGCTGCCGCGCCGGCGGCGCCCGTAGTCTCTGCGGCGGCCGCGCAGCCCCCGGAGTCGGTAGTGGAACCCGAACCGGCCCCGGCCATCGAGGAGGAGGATGAACCGGTTGCCGCCGATCCCTGGATCGACAGCGGCCTCTGCACCAGCTGCAACGACTGCCTGGTGATCAACCCCCAGGTGTTCGTCTACAACGACGACAATCAGGCTTACATCGCCGGTGCCGGCGCCGGCACCTTTGCTCAGATGGTGGAAGCGGCCGAGATCTGCCCGGCCAAGTGCATTCACCCCGGGCAGCCCCTGAACCCGGGTGAGCCGGGGCTGGAGGCGCTGATCGAGCGGGCAGCGCCCTTCAACTGATTGCCACCGGACCATGCCTTCTGAACTGACCAGTTTCCTGACCGCCCCGGCCATCATGACCGGTCTGGGTCTCTTCTTCGGGATCATCCTGGCGCTGGCCTCCCGGCTGCTGCGGGTGGAGGAGGATCCCCGGCTGCAGCACACCGAGGAGCTGCTGCCCGGCACCAACTGCGGGGCCTGTGGCGAGCCGGGCTGCATGCCCTTTGCCGAGGCACTGGTGAAAGGGGCGGTGCAGCCGAGTGGCTGCACTGTGGCCGACAGCGAGACGATCGAGGCGATCGCCGACTTTCTGGGAGTGGACGCGGGGGAGCAGGAGAAGCGGGTGGCACGCCTGCACTGTGCCGGCGGGCAGGGTCAGGCATTTCAGATCGCCGAATACCGGGGGTTCGAGAGCTGCCGGGCGGCAGCGGTGATCTCCGGGGGCGGCAAGGGATGCTCCTGGGGTTGCCTCGGTCTGGGGGATTGCGAAGTGGCCTGCACCTTCGACGTCATCCACATGAACGGCAATGGCCTGCCGACGGTTGATGTCGAGAACTGCACCGCCTGTGGTGACTGTGTCGAGGCCTGTCCCAAGGACCTGTTCGAGGTGGTGCCCCTGAGTCAGAAGCTCTTCGTCCAGTGCAACACGCCACTGGAGGGGGAGGTCGCCACTACCCTTTGCTCGGTGGCCTGCGATGCCTGCGGGCGCTGTGCCGCGGATGCGGTGACGGGGCTGATCGAGATGGTAGAGAACCTGCCACGTATCGATTACGGGTCCGGACTGCCGGTGACACCGGTGGCCACCCTGCGCTGCCCTACCGGCGCCATACAGTGGTTGGCACAGGGGCAGTTCGCAAATGCCCCGGCCGAACGAAAACAGGCCGTGGGCGGGTGATTCCTGCCTGCGGGACGAGAGCTGCAGCGAAATGATCAATGAGATAACCATCCGCCTCTACCGCCGCCTGTTCGGGGCCCCTGACAGCGGGATTCCCGAGAACGGGGCGGATAGCGTCCTCGACGGCAACACGGCGGTGGCCCTCACCGAGATGGGTATCTGCGACGTCGCCGCGCTGGGCGCCACCTACCCGGCCAGCGGGGCCGAGCGGGCCTGGCGCCAAGGGGCAGGGAGCCGGCTCTCCGCCAGGGGCTCGAGCATGCCACCGGAGTCCCAGCAGACAGAGGGCCCTCGGGGAGCGCTGGCGGCGGCCATCGGTCAGGCGATGGCGGGGCGGCGGGCCACCGCCTTCCTCTCTGGCCCCGATCTGGTGGCAGGCCAGGACCTGCTCGCCATGGCAGCCGGGCGCCACCTGCCGCTGGTGATCCATCTGGACAATCAGGCGCTGCCGGCCCAGGGCATGGCGCCGGGCAGTGGTCACGCGGCACTGCATCAGGTGGCCGAGAGCGGCTGCTTCGTGCTGTTCGCCGCCACCGTTCAGGAGGCCGTTGACCTGACCCTGATTGCACGGCGGGTGGCGGAGGCCGCGCTGATGCCGGGGTTGGTGGTGATGGACGGGGAGCAGACCGCCCTGTCGGCCCAGGAGGCGGCACTTCCCTCCGCCGCCTTGATCGAAAGCTACCTGGGGACGGCGGAAGCATCCGTTCCCACGCCCACCCCTGCCCAGCAGCTGCTGTTCGGGGTGGAGCGCAGGCGGGTTCCATGCTGGCACGATCTGGACCACCCGCTGCTGCAGGGGCCGTTGCAGCAGCCCGGGGCCTTTGCCCTGGGGGTGGCCGGCAACCGCCCCTATTTTGCGGACCATCTGGAGGAGCTGCTGGGGGAGGCGATGGAGCAGTTCGACCGCCAGATCGGTCGCCGCTACCACGGCCTCTCCCGCCACCGGATGGAGGGGGCGGAACTGGTGCTGCTGGTACAGGGCGCGGCGGTGGAGCTGGCGCGCGCCGTTTCCGATCACCTGCGCCGGGCCGGAAAGCAGAAAGTGGGGGTGCTGGGGCTGCGTACCCTGCGCCCGTTCCCCGGCGGAGAGCTGGTCAGGCAGCTGGCGGGCTGCAAGCGGGTGGCGGTGCTGGAGCGGGTGGATACGCCGCTGAGCGGGGACCCGCCCCTGCTGCGTGAACTACGCGCCGCTCTGAGCCGCGCCCTGGACAACGGCCGCTTCGGCAGTGACACCCACCCCGGCTACCCGGAGCTGGAGCAGCGACGGCTGCCCCGGCTCTGCTCCGCTCACTACGGTATTGGCGGCCTGCCGTTGCGGGGGACGGACCTGGCCGGTTACTGCCGACTCGTCCGGGAGCGGGCACCGGTCCGGATCTACCTCGGGGTGGAGTTCGACAGCACCTCCAATATCCACCCGAAGCGGCAGGTCCTGCTCGATCAGATACGCCGGGCCTACCCCGGACTGCGGGAGCTGGGTCTGCGGGAGCGGGAGCGCACTACCGATCTGAGATCGGAAGGGGCGCTTTCCGTGGCGATAGGACGCCTGCCGGCCCAGGGTGGAGTCGCGCTGGTATCCGAGTTGGGCATGCTGCTGCAGCGCCTGCAGGGGGGGCGGATCCGGACCCTGCCTGGCGCGGGCTGGGGCGACTGCGCCGAGTGGCTGACCGACCGCCTGCTGCAATCCCCGGGTGGGCATGCCATTCCAGTCGATGATCAGCCGCTGGATCTGATGGTTGCCTGTGGTCTGCAGCACCTTTCCGGTGCTGCTCCGCACCAAGGGGTGCGTCAGGGTGGTGCGGTGCTGGTGGAGGGTGCCACGGACGATCTGGCCCTGTGGCGGGCATTAGGTGAACGTTCCCGGGAGGCCATTCGCCGGCAGGGGCTGAAGCTTTATCGGTTGCCGGCGATGGATCGGGCGCTGATGCCGGCCATCGATGAAGGGGTGGCGCAGTCAGAACTGGAGGATGCCCGCAGACTGGGGGCCATCTTCGGGGTACTGCTGACCGAAAGTCTGATCCCCAAGAGTCGGCGCCTGATCCTCTCCGCCTGGTCCGATGGTCTGGGCCGGCTCCCCGGTGCGGAGCAGGCGGCGCTGCAGGCGGCTTTCGAGGCCGGCCTGGAGGCCCTGGTCAGGGTCCAGCGGCACCTGGAGAAGGCACTCTCCGGCAGCGGTGCCGGGCAGGCGTGGCGCGACCGGACACCGGCGGTGGTGCGCCAGCTGGGTGGCCTGGAGCAGGGCCCGGGCAGCCTGCCCCGGTTCTGGGATCAGGTCGGTGTTCTCTACCGCAATGGCGAGTCTGACGACCTGACCGCCGACCCTTTTCTCACCCTGGGTACGGTACCGCCCCTGAGCTCCACCTTCCGTGATCTGAGCGATCTGCGTGATCGGCTGCCCCGCTTCGATCCGGAGCGCTGCAGCGGCTGCGGGCAGTGCTGGAGCGCCTGCCCGGACAGCGCCATCGGTGTGGTGGCGCTGACCCCCGGGGCGCTGCTGGAGAGAGGTATCCGACTGGCCGGGGCGGATGCCGTGCGCCAGGTCGGCTCCAAAGTGGCCGCGCGTCTTAGTGCGATGGGTCGCAGCGGGGAAATTCAGGGGGGCTCTGCAGGTGAGATGCTGCAGCAGGCCTGGGCGTGGCTGCAGGAGAAGTCGCCCTTGCCGGAGGAGCGCCGGGCGGCGGTTGCGGCCGGGATCGATGCCCTGGTGGGGCGCATTGGGGAGCTGCCGCTGGCCGTCACCGACCCCCTGTTCCACGGGGGCGAACGGGCAAAGAAGAACGGGGGCGAACTGCTCTCCCTGGCGATCAACCCGGACGCCTGCAAGGGGTGCGGCAACTGCATCGCCAGTTGCGCCGATGAGGCAATGCTGCCTGAGCCCCAGACGCATGAGCAGCTGGCACGGGCACGACGTATCTGGGGTGTCTGGCAGGAGCTGCCGGATACCCCTTCCGCCACCATCGAGCGGGTGGTGGCGGAGCAGGGCATGGATGGGATGTCCGCGGTATTGATGTCCCGCTACTGCAGCCTGGCCCTGGGGGGCGGTGACGGAGCCGAGGCGGGTTCCGGCGAGAAGATCGCCCTGCGCCTGGCGCTGGCCGCTGCCGAGTATCAGCTGCAGCCGCGGCTGCACCGCTTCGTTGGTGAGCTGGGAGCGGTGCGGGATCGGCTCAACGAACGCATTCAGGAGATGCTACATCGGGCGCTGCCCACGGACGACCTTGAGCGACTGGCCGAAAATCTGCGGGCGGTGAAGAGCCGGCAGGTGGATATTGCCACCCTGACCCAGGGCAGCGGCGCGGCGGGCGCGATCGACGCCGCACGCCTGGACCGGCTGGTAGAACTGGCGCGGGAACTGGACGATACCCATTGGCGCCTCTCCAAAGGGCCTCAGGGGCTGGGGCGGGCCCGCTACGGCCTGGCCGTCGCGGCCGGTTCGGTGGCCCGCTGGGCCGGGTCGTTCCCCAACAACCCGTTCCAGGCGCCGGTGGCGCTGGACCAGAGCGGTGCGACGCCGCAGCTGGCCGCAGGCCTGCTGCAAGGGCAGCTTGCCGTTGCGATCCAGGGGATCGGACTGCTGCATCGGGCGCAGCGGGAGATGGGTGAGCGCAAGGAGACAGAGACGAGAGAGGAGGGCGCTCTGACCTGGGAGCGGCTCTCCCCGGAGGAGCGGGAGCTCTGTCCCCCTCTGTTCCTGGTCGGCAGCGAATCGGAACTCGGTGGTCGGAGCTTTGCCCAGGTGGCGTGGCTGCTCAGCAGTGATCTGCCGGTGAAGATCCTGGTGTTGAGCGAACTCGATCTGGGACTGGATGTGCGGGGGGTGAAGGGGAGCCAGCCGCTGGTGTCGAGCCCTGACCCAGCCACCGATCTGGGGCTGATGGCACTGGCGCAGCGGTGCGCCTATGTGGCCCAGACCTCGATCGCCGACCCCGGCCACTATCGAGCGACGCTGCGGGAGGCACTGGCGTTCACCGGGCCGGCGCTGATCCGGGTGCATGTACCGAGCCCCGGCCGCCACGGCTTTCCGGCGGAAGACACCCGGGTCCAGGCCCGCCTGGCGCTGGAGAGCCGCGCCTTTCCCCTGTTCCGTTATCACCCCCGGGCCGAGGGGGTGTTCGGAAAACGGATCACGCTGACGGGTAACCCCGATCCCCGGTCCGGCTGGGCCGGCGAGCGCGCCGGCGAGCCCTTGACGCCGCTCACCTGGATGTTGACCGAGCAGCGTTTCAGCGGCCACTTCCGTCCGCTGGGGAAGGATCACCCGGCGCCGCTGCCGTTCATCGAGTGGCTGGCACTGGCGCCGGCGGCGAGAGCGGGCAGGACCCCGGTGCTGGCGCTGGCGGCAGAGGGGGAAGCGCCCATCCGGCTGGCGGTCTCGCCGGAGGCGCTGGAGCAGGTGGAGCGGCTGGCACATGCCTGGCGTACCCTGCAGGAGCTGGCGGGCCTGGTCACCCCCTTCACGGAACGGGTCCGGGAGGAGGCGGAGCAGGCGGTCGCTGCGGCGCACCAGACGGAGCTGGAAGCGCGACAGCAGGCGCATGAGGCGGAACTGCAGGCGCTGCGGGCGGGGTTGCAGGCCGAGATCGCGGGTCAGATCCAGGAGCGGCTGCTGCATCTGGCCGGCTACCGGTCTGGAGGTCCGGCGGCATGAGCCCCCTGCGCCTGTTTCGCCGCTCTTTCAGCCACGGTGTCCACCCTGAGGGGCTGAAGGAGCAGACCGCCGACCGGCCGATCCAGCGGGTGCCGTTCGTGGAGAGCTACGTGATGCCCCTGGGGCAGCACATCGGGGTGCCGGCGAAACCACTGGTGAGGGTGGGGCAGCGGCTGGTGCGGGGGGAACCGATCGCCGAGGCGGGCGCCTTCGTCTCCACTTGGCTGCACAGCCCGGTGACCGGCCGGGTGCGTGACATCGGTCCCCACCGCTATATCGACGGCAGCTTCAAGCCGGCGATCGAGATCGAGGCGGACCCCTACGCCACCCAGCAGTTGGAACAGCGGCTGCCACCGGCCTGGGACTCCCTCGATGCCGCGCAGTTCATCCAGGAGATACAGCGGGCCGGCATCGTCGGCATGGGGGGTGCCGCCTTCCCGGCCCATGTCAAATACTCGATACCGGAAGGGCAGCAGATCCATGACCTGCTGGTCAACGGTGCCGAGTGTGAACCCTTCCTCACGAACGATCACCGGCTGATGATGGAGCGCCCGGACGCCCTGCTGCGGGGGATCGAGATCCTGATGGTGCAGCTGGGGGCAGAGCGAGCCGCCATCGGGGTGGAGGCGAACAAGCCGGACGCCATCGAGGTGCTGCGCAGCCGCATCGACGACGGCTCGCCGGTGGAGGTGGTGGCACTCCCGGTCAAATACCCCCAGGGGGCGGAGAAGATGCTGATCAAGGCGATCTACGACCGGGAGGTGCCGGCCGGGCAGCTGCCGCGGGACCTGGGGATTGCGGTCAACAACGTGGGCACCCTGGTGGCTATCGCCGACCGGTTCGACCGGGGGATGCCCCTGATCGAGCGAGTGGTGACCGTCTCCGGTCCCGGTGTCACCTACCCGGCCAATCTGATCGTGCCGCTGGGTACCCCGGTGCGGGAGGTTCTGCGTTTCTGCGGCGGCCTGCGGGAGGAGACCCGAGAGGTGGTGATGGGCGGCCCCATGATGGGTGCCCCGATCGCCAGCCTGGACGTGCCGGTGCTGAAGGGGAGTTCGGGGATCCTCGCCTTCACCGAGCAGGAGACGCGGCGCCCGAAGGAGTACCCCTGCATCCGCTGCGGCCGCTGCCTGGAGGCCTGCCCCTATTTCCTCAACCCGTCGCGGCTGGCCCGGCTGGGCAAAGCGCGCTTGTTCCAGGAGATGAAGGAGTTCCAGGTGATGGACTGCGTAGAGTGCGGTGCCTGCACCTTTGCCTGCCCCTCCAGCATCCCGATCGTGCAGCTGATCCGTACCGCCAAGGACAACCTGCGGCACCTCCGCTGACAGAGTCGACCGAACCAGGAAGATACGTGGCCTCCAAAGATCCCCATCTGCTGCTCCAGTCCGCGCCCATGCTGCGGCAGGGGCTGACCACACCCCAGGCGATGCGGGACGTCTTGTATGCGCTGACGCCGATAGTGCTGGCGGCGCTCTGGTTCTTCGGGCTGGGCGCCCTGCTGCTGCTGCTGGTCTCGGTCGCTGGGGCGGTGCTGACCGAGTGGGTCTTCACCCCCCCGGAGAGGCGCCGGGAGGCGCTGGCCGACAACAGCGCCGCCCTCACCGGTCTGCTGCTGGCGCTGACCCTGCCGCCGGCGCTGCCCCTGTGGATGGCGTTTCTGGGGGCGGTGGTGGCCGTCGGCCTGGGCAAGGTGATCTGGGGCGGACTGGGGGGGAATCTGTTCAACCCGGCGCTGGTCGGCAGGGCCTTTCTGCTCGGCACCTTTCCCATTGCAATGACCACCTGGGTCAGCCCCGTCGGGCCAGACGGTTTCTTCGACCTCTCCAGCAGCCTGTTTGCCCTGCCGTTTCACGCCCCGGCCTATGATGCGGTCTCCTCTGCCACGCCCCTCGGCCTGATGAAGTTCCAGCAGCAGGGGACCGATATATCGCGCCTGCTGATCGGCAACACCTCGGGTTCGCTGGGAGAGACCAGCGGTCTGCTGTTGGTGCTGGGCGGGCTCTATCTGTGGCTGCGCCGGGACCTGGACTGGCGCATCCCGGCCGGGATCTTTGCCGCTGCCGGGCTGTTTTCGCTGATCCTGTTCCTGGTGGACGGTAGCCGTTTCCCCAACCCCTTTTTCACCCTATTCTCCGGTGGCCTGCTGCTGGGGGCGATCTATATGGCGACCGACCCGGTCACCTCTCCAGTGACCCCCCGGGGCGCCTGGATATTCGGCCTCGGCATCGGTCTGCTGGCGGTGCTGATCCGGATGTTCGGCGGCTTCCCGGAGGGGATGATGTACGCCATCCTGCTGATGAACGCTGCCACGCCCCTGATCGACCGCTACACCCAGCCCCGGGTGTTCGGGCGGAAAGAGAGAAGTCGATGAGCGCCCCGGGAAGCAGCATGGCCGTGCAGGAGCCGGGTGGCGCCCGGCTGGTACTGGCACTGGCACTGGCCGGGCTTCTCTCCGGCCTGATCATCATCGCCATCTTCGAGGCGACGCTGCCCACCATCACCGCCAACAAGGCCGCGGAGCTGCGGGCGGCAGTGTTCAAGGTGCTGCCGGGGGTCAGCCGGCTGCAACCCCTCCGCTACGAGGGAGGGCGTCTGATTGCGGCGCCTGGCAGGGCAACGGACGACCAGACCATCTACGGTGGTTACGACCGTGAGCAGCACTTCATCGGCTATGCCATACCGGCCGCGGGGCCGGGTTTTCAGGACACCATCCAGCTGCTTTACGGCTATCTGCCCGGGGAGCGGACCATCGTCGGCATGCAGATACTGGACAGCCGGGAGACCCCGGGCCTGGGGGACAAGATCTACAAGGATGCCGCCTTCGTCGCCAATTTCGACCGCCTGGCGGTCGACCCGACGGTGGTGGCGATGAAGAAAGGGCACAAGTCCGCCCCCAACGAGATCGACGCCATCACCGGGGCCACCATCTCCTCCAAGGCGGTGGTGCGGATCATCAACGAGGCCCGCGAGCGGTGGGAGGGGCGGTTGCCCCCGCCGGGGAGTGAACCAGCACTGACGGAGGTAGAGGGCAGCGAGGGGAAAGAGTGAGGCCAGGGACCGGTGGGGCAGAATACGCTCTGCTCCAGGGCCTTTCACTCTTCAGCTTCAGCTTGGAGATGCGATGAAAGACCAAAACGCTTACGAGGAGTTCATCAAAGGGGTCTGGCGGGACAACCCTGTGTTTGTGCAGGTGCTGGGGATGTGCCCGATGCTGGCGGTGACCAACTCCGCCATCAACGCCATTGTCATGGGGGCGGCGACCCTGTTCGTGCTGGTCGGCTCCAGTTTTCTGGTGGCGTCCTTCAAGAACCTTATCCCCAAGCAGGTGCGCATCTCCCTCTACGTGATCATTATCGCCACCTTCGTGACAGTGGCCGACTATACCCTGCTGGCGCTGCTGCCCAAGGTACACAAGGAGCTGGGCGCCTTCATCCCGCTGATCGTGGCCAACTGCATGATCCTGGGGCGGCAGGAGGCGTTTGCCTCCCGCCACTCCATCCGCTTTGCGGTGCTGGACGCGCTCGGCATGTCTTCCGGTTTCATGCTGGCCCTGCTGGCGCTTGGCAGTGTGCGCGAGATCCTCGGCAGCGGCTCCCTGTTCAACGTGCCCCTGTTCGGCGCGGACTTCGAGCCCTGGGTGATCATGATTCTGCCACCGGGCGGTTTCCTCACCCTGGGGTTGCTCCTGCTCTTCTTCAACTGGGTGACCGCCAGGCGGGCCGCCTTTCTGGAGCAGGTGGCGGCGGCCGAGCGGGAGGGGCTGTAGATGGACGACTTGATCTGGATCTTTATCAGCGCCCTGCTGGTCAACAACTTCGTGCTGGCCTATTTTCTCGGGCTTTGCCCCTTTCTCGGGGTCTCCGGCCGGCTGGAGACCTCTTTCCGGCTTGGGCTGGCTACCACCTTCGTGCTGCTGGTGACCGCCTTCTGTGCCTGGGTGCTCAACACCTATGTGCTGATCTACGCCCCCTACCTGCGTCTGATCAGCTTCATCGTGGTCATCGCCAGCACGGTGCAGTTCATTGAGATGGCGATCAAGAAGAGCAGTCCGACCTTGTTCAAGGCGTTGGGGATCTTTCTGCCCCTGATCACCACCAACTGTGCCATCCTCGGGCTGGCCATCTTCGCTACCAACCGGGGCTACGGTCTGGTGCAGGGGCTGGTGTTCGCCCTGGGTGCTGGCGGCGGGTTCACCCTGGCCCTGGTGCTGATGGCCGGCATCCGTCAGGAGGCCGAACTCTCCGACGTACCGGCACTGGTGCGGGGAACCGCCATGAACCTGATTATCGCCGGCATCCTTTCCATGGCGTTCATGGGGTTTGCGGGGTTGTTCAGTTCAGGGTGACGACAGAGGACAGAGGACAGAATGGGTTCGCCAAAGCTTCTGAAAAGTTCCCCCGGTTTTCTAATCTGACCTAGATCCTGCAAGTATTCGCACGCACATAGCACAACCTCTTGTCCCGTATAGCGATATGAAAAATCTCGGCAATCACAATAAGGATTCCACTCAATTTTTCATTCGCTCTACGAAACAATA
>JAUXBK010000156.1 GCA_030619405.1 Sedimenticola sp.
GGATTTTTAACTTGAGGAAGTAAGGACAATACTAATGACTAAGGGTGCAAAAAAGGGGACTTTTGGTCTGCTGGTGATCGGAATCGTGTTTGGTATCATTCTCTGGGGTGGATTCAACTGGACGCTGGCGATGACCAATACCGAGGAGTTCTGCATCTCCTGTCATGAGATGGAGGCAACGCCTTACGCGGAACTGGAGGAGACGGTCCACTTTTCCAACCGAACGGGGGTACGTGCCACCTGCCCTGATTGCCATGTGCCCAGGCCTTGGATCTACAAGATCATCCGCAAAATTCAAGCCTCCAATGAACTCTATCACCATTTTTTCACGGGTGATGTGGACACCCCGGAGAAGTTTGAAGCGAAGCGCATGAAACTGGCACAGAATGTCTGGAAGGCGATGAAGGATACCGATTCCCGGGAGTGCCGCAACTGCCACAATTACGACTCCATGGACTTCGACAAGCAGGAGAGCCGCAGTGCGGACCAGCACGACGAGGCGATCGAAAACGGCTGGACCTGTATCGACTGCCACAAAGGCATCGCCCACTCCCTGCCGGAGGGATTCGATCCCGCCTGGAATACGCCGGGCGACACGGAAGACGAAGGCTAGGAGCCTGTCGGACTTAGGATGAATCTACTTGTAAAGAGTTACCCGAAAAATAGCCTGGTAGAATTTCTCTACCAGGCTATTGTCTTTTCTGAGGGAAAGATGAAGAATCTGATCAACCCATCCGGAGAACCGGTGCCATGACCGAATTGATCGATCCTTTTGGACGTAGAGTTGAGTATCTCCGGTTATCCGTGACCGACCGTTGCGACTTCCGTTGTTTTTACTGTATACCCAAAGGATTCAAGGATTTCACAGAGTCCGGGAATAAACTCGACCTCGATGAATTTGTGCGCTTGACCCGACTGTTCAGCGAGTTGGGGGTCGACAAGGTGCGTATTACCGGTGGTGAGCCGCTGGTACGGCGGGATATCGTGGAGATGGTCAGTCGCATCGGGGCACTTCCGGGGATCACAGACCTCTCCATGAGCACCAATGCCTCTCAGCTGGCCCGACATGCCAAGGGTCTCAAAGAGGCCGGTATCCGGCGCATCAATGTGAGCCTGGACACCTTAAAATCGGATCTCTTCAAGGAGATCACTCAGGGTGACCTGGACACGGTGATCGATGGATTGATGGCCGCAAAGGAGGCTGGCTTACACCCCATCAAGATCAACATGGTGGTGATGAAGGACCGTAACCTCGACGAAGTTGGCGAAATGGTGGATTTCTGTCTGGAGAACCGTTTCACCCTGCGTTTTATCGAGGCCATGCCGGTGGGTGCGGCAGGGCAGGAGGCCCGGGACCATTACGTCAGTCTGGACGAGGTGCGCCGGACACTGGAAAAGCGATTCGATTTCGAGCCTGCAAAGATGAAAGGGGCCGGCCCCGCCAGGTATCTTAAGGTAAAGGGTAAGCGGCTGAAAATCGGCTTTATCACCCCCATGTCCCAGCACTTCTGCGAGAGTTGTAACCGGGTGCGTCTCTCATCTGAGGGGACCCTCTACCTCTGTCTCGGGCAGGCCGACAAACTGGAGCTGAGACCGCTGATGCGGGAGGGTCTCAGTGATGATGAGCTGAAGAGCGCCATCATCGAGGCCATTCGCAGGAAGCCGGAGAAGCACGAGTTCAACAGCCAGCCCCAGCAGGTGGTCCGGTTGATGTCCATGACCGGCGGTTGATCACAGGTTGGTCAGAGCGACGTCCTCATTTACGTAACCGTTCACGGGATCATAAAGACATTTAGCCGCGGATTAACGCGGATCAAACACGGATTTATTTGATAATACAAACCTATTGAACGCTACTTTTTGGGCGCCGAAGCTGATCGACTGCCCAATATCCTCTATGTATCAAAGTCTTAACAACATCCGTGGTGGCTTCTCAATAACCCGGGGCAGCCTGGCCGCTCGTAGGGGGGATAAGCGTAGCGCATCCACCAATTATTCTGGGCGTTGCGGCATGCGTTAAGCCATTGGTGGATGCGGCGCGCATAAGTGCGTTGCAAAACGAAAAGTCCGTGGGAGCGCCTTATCCACCCTACTAAATTGCCCCGGATTATTGAGAAGCCACCATCCGTGTGTAATCCGCGGCTATTTTTTTGTTCGTGAACGCATACTCATTTACTTTTCGGTGAGGGGGCTGGTTCAGACTTTTTCAGCACGTTCACGTCCAGCTTCGCCTTCTCCCTCAGTTGCCGAATGTAGGTGGCGAGCCGCTGCTTCTGCTTCTCCTGGCGCAGGGTGTCGCGCATCTCCGCAAAGCTGGGTTGGGGGATCTTGCGCACCTGCTCCAGCAGCAGCACGTGCCACCCAAAACCGGTCTTTACTGGCTCTCGTAAAAATGTCCCCTCGCTCATCTTCTCCAGCACCGCCTGAAACGCTGGTTCCATCTGGCCGGCACTGAGCCAGCCCAGCTTACCACCACTCTCTCCCGAGGCGTCCTGGGAGCGCTTTTTCGCCAGCTCAGCGAATGCCTCCCCGGTTTCCAGGGCCTCGATCACCTCTTCAGCCTCTGTTTTGGATTTCAGCAGGATGTGGCTGACCTGGTACTCGGCGAGTGGTTTGCCCTTGAACTGCTGCTCATAGGCGCTCTTCAGCTCTGTCTCAGTGGGTTTGTGGGTGCTGAGATACTCATCGATGGCCGCGCTGGCGAGCAGCCGGCTGCGGGCAACCTCCAATTGTGCGGCCATCCCAGGCTGCCGGTCCAGTTTTCTGGCGACCGCATCCTGTTCCAGCAGCAGGTAGTTGATCAGCTCATTCAACAGGGCCAGCTGCTGGGTTGGTCCTGACATATCTACCGGCTGGTTTTGCCGTTTGAGCTGATAGTAGGCGGAAAACATGTCGCGGGTGACCACTCTGCCATCGATGGTGACCAGTGCCTCCGGGGGTGAGGCTTGTGCTGGGTGGCTTTCAACTTCGTCTTCACCGACCGCCGACGGGATGGGAGTGACCAGCAGGAGGCCGCCAAGGGTAAGGGCAGGGAGTGGTAGAAGTTGCATGGGTATTTTTCCGGAATCTTGTCTGCGCAGGGTGCCGTGGATCAAGGTAGTACCTGGATCCTGCAAGTGCTCGCACTCACAGAGACAAGCTCTTGATCCGTATGGCGATATTTGCTCCCTCAGAAATCACAATAAGGATTCCATTCGGTCGCAAATTCGCTCTACGAATCAATATCTTGCACTCTGTAAGCACGATCACTTGCAGGTCAAGGTAGTACTTTTTTGAAGGGTTTGACCGTGATGCTGGAGAAGACGCCCGTCAGGGTGTAAGGGTCCTCGTCTGCCCAGGCCTTCGCGGCCGCCAGGCTCTCGAATTCGGCTAGTATCAGGCTGCCGGTGTATCCTGCCGGCCCAGGGTCGCCGCTGTCGATCGCCGGGTGGGGACCGGCCAGCAACAGCCGTCCCTCTTCCTGGAGCCTGCGGATTCTCTCGAGGTGCTCAGGGCGGGCCTGGAGGCGCGCCTCCAGACTGTCGTCCCGATCCTCGCCCATTATCGCATAGTACATTCAAGACTCCTCCTGAGTGGGTTTCTGATCCTGTATATGCCGCGCCATATAGAATGCCTGGAGCACCACGAACAGCATCGTCAATCCGAGCATACCGAACAGTTTGAAGTTGACCCAGGTCGACTCCTCGTAATTGAAGGCGACATAGAGGTTCAGCAGGCCGCTGCCCACAAAGAACAGGGCCCAGCTGAGGTTCAGCCGTTTCCAGATCAGGTCGGGAAGTTCGACCGCATGGCTCATCATGCGCTCTACCATGGTCCTGGAGCCGATGAACTGGCTGCTGAGGAACGTGATGCCGAACAACCAGTTGACCACGGTCGGTTTCCATTTGATGAACAACGGGTCTCGCAGCAGCAGGGTCAGGCCACCAAATACCACCAGCAGGCCGAGGGTGATCAGGTGCATCTTCTCGACCCGGTGCCGCACCAGCCAGAAATAGCCGACCTGAAGGAAGGAGGTTGCGATGGCTACGGCAGTGGCGACATAGATATCGTAGAGCTGGTAGGCGGCAAAAAACAGCAGGATAGGGAAAAAATCGGTCAGGAGTTTCATTTAGTGTACTGTCTCAATGCAGGATCTTTGCCGACGAGTATTGATGGTGGTATCTCTCGATCACTTGGCATACCGGATCCGGGTAGCCCTGCAGCTTGATCTGTTCCATCCCTTCATGAAAAAATCCAGCGGCCGCCTCCGGTATTTTTTCTACGATATTTGCAAAGGCAACTTCCATCAAACGGGGCAGATGGGCGCGGGTGGCCACGATGGCCTGGTTCAGCAGCAGTAACTGCCAGGGTTCCCGGGTCGATGCCAACGTGGTTTGCCCCATCTCCGTCGGTTGGACGGCGTCCATTATCTCCCCTGTGGTATGGAACAGCCGTTCCAGCTCGAAAGTATCTTCGGTGGAATTGGCCACTCTTGCCAGCCCGTTCACCACCAGTCCGATGGAGTGCAGGTCACCCTCCTGCCGGATTACCCAGAGTGCCAGTGAGAGGGCCAGCAAATCCAGTTTCTCCGAGACCTCCTGTAGCTTCAGTTCATAGGATACCTGGGACAGTTCGGTCAGCATCTTGAGTCCGTACTCTCCCAGTTCGCTGACGTCCACCGCATCGGCGTTTCGGGTGGGTTCCTGTCGTTGCCGGGCATCGGCATTCCACTCCGCCATCCTCAGTACCTCGATGAGCTGTTGTAGCGCCTCCTGGAGCAGTTCTGGCGGGGCCTCCCTGCTCTCTGCCGACTGACCAGCATCGCTCCAGGCGTCGCTGATCTCCTCGACCACTTCGGTCAGGGTCTCGGCGAACCAGCTCAGGTTGGCAGGGGGTGTTTTCATGTCTGAATTCTAACAGTCAGCGGACTTTTCGTCTGCCCTGGTACAATACTTCATGTTTCGATGCAGGGGAGACAGAACCGGTAGCCTGCCACTCGATACCAGGTCTGATGGGGCTGCGGGTTCGGTACAATGGTGGAAAAATCTGGCCCGCGCTATTGGAATTCTCGTTTTTGACCAGATTTTCCAACACGGATGACAGAACGAAGAAGCGCTCTGAAAAGTCACATATCGTATATGAAGGTAACGCATGGAATTCAAAGACTATTATCAGGTGATGGGACTGGAGCGGGACGCGACCCAGGACGAGATAAAACGCGCCTACCGGAAACTGGCCCGTAAATATCACCCTGACGTCAGCAAGGAGCCGGAGGCGGAGGTGCGCTTCAAAGAGGTCGGGGAGGCCTATGAGGTACTCAAGGATCCGGAGAAACGTGCTGCCTACGATCAGCTCGGTGCAAGCTGGCAGCAGGGGGAGGATTTCCGCCCGCCACCGGACTGGGATGCGGGCTTCGAGTTTCGGGGAGGGGGTTTTACCGACGGGGATGCGTCGTCGTTCAGTGATTTCTTCGAATCCCTGTTCGGCCGGGGTCATGGGCCGGTCCGTGGCGCCCGAGGCGGTTTCCACGCGCGGGGTGAAGATCACCACGCCAAGGTGTTGATCGACCTGGAGGATGCTTACCATGGCGCCACCCGCTCCATCGTATTGCAGGTGCCCGAAGTGGGGGCTGATGGCCGGGTTCACACCCGTAAACGGACGCTCAACGTCCGCATACCCAAGGGTGTGAGGCGGGGACAGCATATACGCCTGGCCGGGCAGGGCGCGCCCGGAATGGGCGAAGGCGGTGCCGGTGATCTCTACCTGGAGGTCGAGTTCAGGCCGCATGGCTTCTATCATGTGGAAGGCAGAGACGTCTATCTGGATCTGCCGATCGCCCCCTGGGAGGCGGCGCTGGGTGCCAAGATAAAGGTGCCGACGCCCGCGGGGGTAATAGATATGAAGATCCCGGCCGGCTCCTCCACCGGTAAGAAGATGCGACTGAAAGGGCGTGGTATTCCGGGCCAGCCCCCGGGAGACCTGTATGTGGTGCTCAAGGTCGCCCTGCCATCGGCTGAGAGTGCGAAGGCGAAGGAGATTTATCGCAAAATGGAGCAGGACCTGGTGTTCAATCCACGGGCACATCTGGGGGTATAGGCAGTATGAACAGCGAGATTCAAAAAATTCTGTCCGGCGGTATCCTGGAAGAGGAGTCGTCACTTACCCTCGGTGATCTCTGTAACGCCTGTTCGGTCAGGGCGATCCAGATCGTGGCACTGGTGGAGGAGGGGGTTCTGGACCCCTGTGGCCGCGATCCACGCCAGTGGCGTTTTACCGGCTCCAATCTGACGCGGGCCCGTGTTGCACTGCGGCTGCAGCGGGATCTGGAGGTGAATCTGTCCGGTGCTGCGCTGATCCTGGATCTGCTGGAGGAGATCGATGAACTGGACCGGCGAGTGAAGGTGCTGGAGCGGTAATTTGGCAACCGTTCA